>WFOM01000001.1 GCA_015488075.1 Helicobacteraceae bacterium
CGAATCCCCTTTCTGGATGGACAAGGTTGTGCCGTTTAGCCATGCTATACTTTCCGTATTAAAACCGCTAAGAGAACAAGACCTGCTTTTTAATCCGGAAGGATACTATGAGCCAAAACTGACAAATGAACTTTTTTTCAGGTGGTGTGATTTTGTAAGTCTCAAAACACTTGCTTTTACCATAAACTACTCTAATGAAGAGGGAAAACTTGTAAGAACAAACATAGACGAAGAAAAAGCCAAAAACTACAAACCCGTCGATATATCAGAACTGGCAAGCTATCTTGCAAAATACAGTGTAAATTTGGAAGATGAACTTCAGGACTTCCCGATAGCAAACTACAATTTGCATCTGGGAGTCGCAAATGTTATAAAGTCACTTTTGAAAGATTAGTCAAGATTATCAGGGCTCAGACCTGCACTCTCCAAAAAATGTCTGAGTTCAACAACAGTATCTTTTAACAAGACACCTTCATGAGAGAGCGGCATGACAAATTCTTTCTCATTTAGGAAAATTTTTACTTTGTTGTGTTTTGTATATTCTACTGTAGCTCCGTAATGCTCGAGTGCTTTTAGCAGTTTTTTTTGATCTATATTTGAACTTGTAGGATGTTCAAATACTTTTTCTATCTTTGTTTTAAACTTTGACATTTGCAATCCTTTTTGATTTTTTATCATTATAGGAAAAGATATGCCAAAAGATTGCTACATAAGTGGCTTTATACCTTTTTCATAACAAGCAGAGTTTTATCTTTTGGATCATAAAGCGAAAAATCTGTTTTTTCTATAAGTTTTAAATCTTTGTTTGTTTTAAAAAGCTTAACAGGGTGAAAATATTGAGTTATGCAGTCTTGATATTTTTTATAACAACTGCCTTCTTTTTCAAAATATGTAAAAGTGGTATATAGCATACCGTCTTCAAAAACAGCCTCAACATTTAAAAAACCGTTTTCATCCTCATTTGACATGACACCGTCGGCTACATTGGAAAAACCGTGAAGTGTATTTATATCTGCCAAAAAAACTCCGCCTTTGTTTAGATTTTGGCTGACACATTCCAAAAATCTATCAAGTTCATCTTTATCCAAAAAATTCAACACATCAAAAATGGCAACTATAACATCAAACTTCTCTTTTGTATCACAAACAGAACCCTGATACACATTAAGCCCTGCTTTTTTTGCACCATCAACCATTAAAGAGCTCAAATCACATCCGACGGCATTTACGGCAGATGGAAGTTTTTTTAAAAACTCACCTCTTCCACATCCCACATCAAGCAAAGTTTTTGGTTTATACTCATCAACATAGTCAAGATATATGTTGTGGAGTTCTTCTGTAGCATCCTGGATGCCCAAAAGATGCTCAACTTTGGCATACAAATCAAGTTCGTTCATATAATCTTTGCTATCTTTTCATATATATCCAAAATCTCATCTTTTTTGGCTATATAGCTGTTTTTGTTTGCTATTAGGTATGTTGAACTCTCCATTATTTCCTCTACTACCTCAAGACCGTTTTGCTTCATCGTAGTTCCGGTCTCAACTATATCCACTATCATATCAGCTAAACCTACAAGAGGTGCAAGTTCTATAGAGCCGTAAAGCTTTATGATATCAACGGAAACCGCTCTTTTTTCAAAGTAGTTTTTGGTTATGTTTACCATCTTGGTTGCCACTTTTAACTGTGGTTTTGAGAGATCCAGCCTCTCTCCTTTTTTCATACCTATAGCAACCTTGCATCTTCCTTTTTTTAAATCAAGAAGCCTAATGACATCAAGTCCCTGTTCTTCCAAAACATCAAGTCCCACTACACCTATGTCTGCTGCCTGTCTGTAAACATATGTCGGAACATCCTGGTTTCTTACAAGCAAAAATTTAAAATCATCTGTCTGTAGTATCAGCTTTCTGTCATCAAACTCAAACTTTTTGTTAAAAATCTTCTCAAATATATCCAAAGTTTCTTTGGCTATTCTTCCTTTTGGCAAAGCAACACTTAACATAAATTTCCCTTACTTGGCATAATCTACTGCTCTGTTTTCTCTTATAACGGTTACTTTTATTTCACCCGGGTATGATATTTTCTCTTCTATCTCTTTTGCTATCTCCTTTGACAAAAGCACTGTTTCATCATCATTTACGAGTTCGGCATTTACTATTACTCTTACTTCACGACCTGCATTTATAGCATAAGCCTGTTTTACACCCTCTTTTGAAGATGCTATCTCTTCAATCTCTGTTACCCTTTTTAAGAAACTCTCCAAAACCTCTCTTCTTGCACCAGGTCTGGCAGCTGATAGAGCATCAGCGGCACATACCGCACCACACTCTATAGATTTTATCTCTTCATATCCGTGGTGGGCATATATGGCATTTATAACTACTTCATGCTCGTTGTATTTTCTGCATATGTCAGCACCCAGATCAACATGGCTTCCCTCATAATCATGTGTAAGAGCTTTTCCTATGTCATGAAGAAGTCCGGCTCTTTTTGCCAAAGTTATATCTCCGCCCATCTCAGCTGCCATTATGCCTGCCAAGTGTGCTACTTCAAGAGTATGTGCCAGTGCATTTTGACCGTAACTTGCTCTGTATCTTAGTTTACCTATAAGTTTTAAAAGCTCCGGATGCATCACACCAAGTCCAAGCTCACTTACTACACTTTCCCCCTCTTGAAGAACCGACTCTTCAAACTCATCACAAACTTTTTGGTATATTTCTTCTATTCGTGCCGGCTGGATTCTTCCGTCTTCTATAAGAAGCTCAAGTGTTTTGGTTGCTATGGCTCTTCTATACAGGTTAAAACTGCTTATGACTATAGCATTTGGAGTATCATCTATAATGATGTCAACTCCCATCAAAGACTCGAGGGTTTTTATATTTCTTCCCTCTTTGCCTATAACTCTTCCTTTTAGTTCATCATCGTTTAGAGTTACTACGGAAGTCAGTCTCTCAGCAGCAAATTCGCCTGCATATCTGCTTGTGGCCTGAGCAAGTATATAATCTGCTCTTTTTTTAGCTTCCGCTTTTGCTTCGTTTTCATATTTTCTGACTATATGGGCGATTTCCGCTCTTGATTTTTCTTCAACTTTTTCAAGAAGCTCTTTTTTTGCCTCTTCTTTTGTCAAACCTGCACAGTGTTCCAAAGTATGCAAAACATCGTCTATTTTTTCTTCATACTTTTTCTGAAGAGTCTCCAACGACTTCTCAAGTCTCTGTATATC
>WFOM01000002.1 GCA_015488075.1 Helicobacteraceae bacterium
CTTCCTCTTTGCTTTTGTTTATGGTCGGTGGAATAGGGGTTTTAAAAAGTGAAAAAGAATTTCTGTTTTGTTTTGAGTAAACTTTTCTTTTTACAACCGTTAATATGATTATGAGAATTACAAGTATTGTTATAACTATATAGTAGCTTGTTGATATATCTTCACTTCTTTTTAGAGGAAGATTGCCAAGAGAAGACTCTGAAGAGGTTTTTTTGTTTATATTTTGTTTTGTTGATGATCGTGTTGTAAATCTAAGTCTAAGACCATATCTGTCAGATGTCCTTGAAGCTTTTAAAATAATATTGTTGTCTACAACAGTTGCCACTATCTCCGTATATCTTGCAAGTGGTGTTATAGCTATTTTTTCTATATATTTTGAAGAGATTTTTGGTGTTTTTGTTGACTCTATCTGGACATCATAAAGTTTTATGATTATTTTATTGTTGAGTTTGCTTTTTACTATTTTACCGCTATACGGCTCATCAAAAGTAAGCATTATATCAAGTCTGTCAGTTCTGTCATAAACATTGTAGTTTAAAATATTTACGGCAAAAAGCAGATTTGAGATAAGAAGCAATAGTATCTTATTCATTTTCCAACCTCTCTTTTGAGAGATAATAAAGCACGGCACTTGAATCTAAAACCTCATTTATCCTTATAGCCAGATTTTTTTCATAAACCATAACTTCCCCTTTGCCCACTATCCTGCCGTTTATATAACTTTCTACAGACTCACCAGCAGGTTTTTCCAGATCTATTATAGTTCCTTTTTCCCATTTTAGTATATCTTCAAGTGTTATTTCTGTTTCACCCAGATATGCACTGAATTCTACTTCCATATCCAAAAGACCGGAGTAGTCCATCCACTCTAACTCTTTGTCTACATCTATCTCTTCTTGGTGTTTTCCATATTTGTTTTTCAAACCGTGTCCTTAAGATATTTTTTTCATACATATAAACAGTTCATTATTATTGCAAACTATTGTTTTTGTATAATCGACATCTTCGCAAAAATTTTCTATCTTTTCTATATGCGGTGTTGATATGTTGAAGTTCAAATCTTTGTCTTGAGCCAAAACTTTTGCATTTCCCACTATCATATTTGTGCATTCCATAGCCATATCAAGAAGTGTTTCGGTATCACTGGTCTCTTCTTCCAAAAAAACTTTTGCAACCATCTGGACAAACTTTTTTGTTCCTATAAGATATATTCTGTATTTGTCATTTTTGTCTTGAGTGTCTATATATGCGACTATAGCTCCATCGTTGATATCAAGTTTTTTGTTTTTTAGTTCAGGGGTTGCATCCAACTGGTGTATGCAAAAGTTTTTTGCGGCTTCTATAACAGACTCAAACATAAAATACCTTTTGGATAAACTTTTATTTTGTATAATTATATCTAAAAAATGGAGAAATTTTGGAACTTTTTTTTATAGGAAGTGGTGTAGGTATACTTAGCGGTTTTTTTGGTATAGGTGGAGGAACTATACTCATACCTCTTTTACTAATGGTGGGTTTTGAGACAAAAACAGCTATAGGTATATCTATAGTTCAGATGAGTTTTGCATCTATTTTTGGAAGTTATCTTAATTTTAAAAAAGGCTCACTTGATTTTTCATTAGTTGCTTTTATAGCTTTTGGCGGTTTTTTTGGTGGATTTTTAAGCGGTTATGTGGCAAATTATATACCTTCAAAAATTTTGGAAGTCATCTTTTTTGGATTTGTATCTTTTGCACTTGCTAGGATATTTTTTAAAACTCAAAATGAAACAGATGAAGAAAAAGAGTTAAATAAGATACTGCTTTTTATTATAGGTGTATTTATAGGGCTTTTTTCAGCACTAATTGGAGTAGGAGGAAGCATACTTTTAATCCCTATCTTAGTTGGTTTTTTAAATGTAGATGTAAAAAAAGCGATCTCGGCGGGTCTATTTTTTGTTATATTTTCTTCAATCTCCGGACTTATCTCTCATGCCATAAACGGACATATAGACTATAAAACAGGAATTATAGTCGGACTTTCATCATTAGTTGGTGTATATATCGGTATACAATTAAAACACAAAGTAAGCTCAAAACTCTCCCAAAGACTTTTGGTATTTTTTTATTTAAGTGTGATTATATATATGGCAAATAGGGTGTTTTTTTAAATTGACTTTTGAAATTTTTTTTGATATACTTTGGATATACATAGTGTAATGGAGAATCTATTATGACTGCAACTATTTCTAAATGGGGAAATTCTCAAGGTTTAAGATTTCCAAAAGATATATTAAAAGAGTTAAATTTAAAA
>WFOM01000003.1 GCA_015488075.1 Helicobacteraceae bacterium
GTGATGAGCTTTATGGAGGTTCATCAAAAGGCAAAATAAAATCGGAACATATTTTGCTTCATGCATATATAATTTATTTTATCCATCCTGCAACCGGGAAAAAGGTATTTTTTAAAGCAAATTTGGATAAAATTTTCAAAAAATTTTTAGAAGATAACTTTGATATGGAGATGGTTGATGAGATTTTACAAGCAGATAATATTACCGGTTCTTTTGACAGCTTTGTTTAGCGGATGTAACAATGCGGTTTTAAAACCTTCGTTGCAAGATACCCAAAAGATAGACAAAACACTGCCTAAGATAGTGTTTACAAAAAAAGGCATAGTCGTTGATATGAACGAGGTGGCTTTTGAATGGAAATCTATAAAAGACCCGAGAGTAAAAGGTATATATATCTATAAAAACACTCAAGACGGTATGAAACTTTATAAAACCATAGATACAAGATACTCTACACACTTTGTTGATCTTGATGTAAAACCTGACAGCGAATACCAGTATATTTTTAAAGTATTCAGTGATGATGCGGTGGGTGTTCCTACAAAAACTGTCAAAGTGGTTACAAAACCGCCTCTTGACTCAGTTGCATGGATATATGCCCAAAACGGTCTTCCGAGAATGGCTAAAATTATATGGAGACCTCACAAAAACCAAAGGGTAAAGGCATATATCATCCAAAGAAAAGGTTTTGATGATGAAAAGTGGGAAGATGTCGGATACCTTGAAGGCAGACTCAGTGCAGAGTTTATAGACAAAGATTTAAAAGACAACTATATATACAGATACAGAGTGAGAGTAAAAACATATGATGATATCATATCTGTTCCTAGTGAGATAGTAAAAGTAGTAACAAAACCTCTTCCAAAACCTATAAAACAGCTTATAGCTTCAGACAACAGACCAAGAGAGATCTCACTTGCATGGGAAAAAAGCAATTATAAGGATTTTGATAGATACTATCTGTATAGAAGTGATACGATTGACGGTGATTATGAGCTGATAGCAAAACTTTACAACAATAAGTGGATAGACAAAAATCTCGGTGACGGTGAAAAATACTACTATAAAGTGAGTGTTGTTGACATAGACGGGCTTGAAAGTGAAGCTACAAACCCTGTTATGGGTAAAACACTTTCAAAACCTGTTACACCAATCATATCTGATGTAAAACTTACACAAAACGGCATAAAGATAATATGGAACAGTTCAGATAAAAGGATAGTAAGATACAAACTTGTAAAAGTTGCCAAATCAGGATGGTTTGATACCAAAACTGATGTATATGACGGTATCAAGAAAACAACATTTATAGATAAAGACATCTCGCCAAATACAACATATATCTACAAAGTTTACGGTATAGACAGATACGGCATAGAGTCTCTTCCTTCACAGGAATACAAAATAGAAGTAAAAGATATCTTTGAAAACAATACACAAAAATCTTCCAAGACACATAAAATAAACGGTTCTGCAAAGCAAAAACAGACAAAAGCACACGAAGAACAAGAGAGTGTAGCTCCTGTTGGTTCAGAAGAGATAGAAGCACTGTAGTATGCCGCATCTGATTGTTAAAGATTTTAAAGATATAAAAACACCGTTGGAAGAAGACGGTGTTATGTTTGAGTTTACAGCCAAAAATGAGATTTACGATAATGAAAAACTTATAAAAGCTTCTGTTGAAGATGACGAGTTTTTTCTTGTAGTAAAAGAAGAAAAAGACAAAACCATCATAAAAGCGGACAAAACGACAAGACCTTCTGCAACATACAAGATACACAAGGCACTGCTGGCTTTGAAAAAGGCAGCCGGTATAGAGGTTCTCTCTTCAAATGTGCCTCAAAACTATAAAAATCCACACCTAAACAGGCTGGATGCACTAAAAGATATAGGGTTTTTTGCCAAAAGTTTTCCAACCGACAAAAAAGTTCATATAGAAGTAGGATTCGGCAGCGGCAGGCATCTGCTTTATCAGGCAAAACAAAACAAAGACAAACTTTTTATAGGTATTGAAATACACAGACCATCTATAGAACAGGTGATAAAACAGATAAACATACAGGGTATAACAAATATACTTGTGGTTGATTATGATGCCAGACTCTTTTTGGAACAGACACCTTCAAACATAGTCGAAAAGATCTATGTTCATTTCCCTGTTCCATGGGATAAAAAACCACATAGAAGAGTTATATCGACAGAGTTTGTAAAAGAGGCACAAAGAGTGTTGTGTATTGGTGGTGAGTTGGAGCTTAGAACAGACAGTGAAAATTACTATAACTATTCTTATGAAACATTTATAGGATTTAAAAGTATAGAGATAACCATACGAAAAAACAAAGATATAGCAGTAACAAGCAAGTATGAAGACAGATGGAAGAGAATGGATAAAAACATTTACGATATAATTATGAAAAACGACATATCTTCACCACCTTTGAAGATAGAAGGCGGCTTCGATTTTTCAAACAAAGATATAAAAAGAGAGACTGTAATGTCTCTGCACAGAAAAAAAATTGTGGGGGATGGGTATTTTGTTCATTTTGAAAGAGTTTATAGACTAAGCAACGGCGGTATAATGCTTAAAGTTTCGTTTGGAAGTTTTGACAGACCCGAGCATATGTATATAAT
>WFOM01000004.1 GCA_015488075.1 Helicobacteraceae bacterium
GCATAAGAGTAAAGTTTGTTTAAAAAAGCCTCCATACTTTTTTGTCTAACAGGCGATAGGTGTTCTATGATGCCTAGTTTATGCAACTCTTTTGGATCAAACGATAGTAGTTCATCTACATCACAACCGCTAAATATATCCAAAAGCATTACAAGCATCCCTTTAGCTAGCTCACTTGTCCCTTCTGCTTTTAGGTAGAGTTTACCATCTTTACACTCACCTACAAGCCAGGCAGGTGAAGCACACCCTTCTATAAATGTATCGTCATTTTTTTCACTCTCATCAAGAGTTGTGTGTTTTTTACCAAGATCAAAAATATAGTCAAACTTCTCATCAGGGGTTTCAAATAGGTTTAAATCGTCTATGTATTGTTCTAGTTTCTCTTTTATCATGGTATGCACCTTTTTATTTATTTTAATACACCAAAAGAAGTAATTCTTTTGGCTACGCTAACGCTTAGTTCTCCTCGGCGGAGTGCCCACGGCGCCATTGCGCCTTTTTATTTATTTTAATACGGCTTAGGAAACAGGTTTTAGGGTTGAGTCAGTTATTGATAATTATTATCATAACAGAACTCAATCCTAAATCCTAAATCCTCCAATCTCAAATCTATTTAAAGTATCACATCCTCGCAAAAATGGCAAGTTGCTATACACTCAAGCTGCCCTTTTCCATAATAAACCTTTTCAAATGAATTGTGAACGGCATTGACTACTTCATTCTCGCTCATATCATCTATAATCTCATTTGCAAATGCAAGGATAAGCATCTTTCTTGCCTCATCCTCGTTTATACCTCTTGATCTTAGGTAAAAAAGCTGTGTTTCATCAAGTTCACCTATGGTTGAGCCGTGGCTTGCCTCAACATCGTCTATATTTATAACAAGTTGCGGTTTACTTGCCATATATGCACCGTCATTTAACAAAACAGCTTTGGAGTTTTGATGTGCTTTTGAGCCAGGTGCGGTTGCATCTATCTTTATAGTTGCGTCAAATATACCTCTAGAACTATCTTGGAGTATAGATTTTGCAACCTGATTGCTTTTTGAATTTTTCTCCGTATGGTGCAGTCTTGATACTGTTCCCCTTTTTGCTTTTCCCATAACATAAAGCAGATGTTTAGCATCTATATTTGCATCTTTTTCTATATAACTGTCAACCAAAACAAGACCGTCTGCATCACCATAGTCAAAACTGAAAAGTTTGACATTTGAACTCTCTTTCGCCTCTATAAAGTTGGAGTGTATCGGAGTATAGGTATCTTTGACTATGGTCTCATCTTTTACTATCTCTACATTTGCATATCTGCCGGCTATAAGGTCGTATCCGTATAAAACAAAGCTTCCTTTTGCCTCACATCCTATAAATGTCTCATATATCTTTGCTGTTGTATTTTCTTTTACATCTATCTGAATTCTGTAAGTTAAAAACGACTCTTTTGCTTCAAACCGGTGAAGTATTTTCAAATCTGTATCGTTTTGTATATCTATATGTATGATCTCATCGTTTATTTTGTGTGAAAAACGGTAAAGCTCGTCAAAGTGTTTGGATGAAACAAATCTCTCTTTTTTGTAACTCACAACTATATTTTTTGGTGCTTCAACAACCACTCCGTCAACAATTTTTAAAATTTTGGAGTCTTTTATATCCTGTTTTTGTTTTTGGACAGTTTTGTAGCTTTTGTCCAAAAGACTCTCTATATCAAAATACCTGTAGCTTTCAGTTTTCTTTGTAGGCAACTTCAAATCCAAAGATGTTGCCATATCTTTTATAGACTCTTGCATATTACGACTCCCCTAAAGCGGCATAACCCTCTTTCTCCAACACTTCGACAAGTTCACTTCCTGCAGTTTTTACTATTTTGCCGTCTTTTAACACATGAACCACATCAGGCTTGATATAGTCAAGTATCCTGCTGTAGTGGGTTATAACCAAAAATGTTCTTTTGCCATCTTTTAGTTTGTTTATACCCTCGCTTACTGCTCTTAGTGCATCTATATCTAGTCCGGAGTCTATCTCGTCAAGTATGATAAAATCAGGCTCAAGAAGTAACATCTGGAGTGTTTCGTTTCTTTTTTTCTCACCTCCTGAAAAACCTTCATTTAAAGACCTGTTTAAAAGTTCAGGCTTCATCCCGAGAAAATTTGCAGTCTCTTTTGCTTTTCTTAAAAACTCTGCCGCATTTAACTCCTCTTTCCCTTCATACTTTCTTTTTGCATTGACTGCAGTTCTTAAAAAGTATGCATTGCTAACTCCCGGAACCTCAACGGGATTTTGAAAGCTTAAAAATATCCCTTTAAGTGCTCTCTCTTCAGGTTCAAGTTCAGTTATGTCCTCACCTTTGTAAACTATGCTTCCATTTTCTATCTCTATATCATAATGACCCACTATAGCTTTTGAAAGAGTTGACTTACCTGCTCCGTTTGGCCCCATGATAACATGGACCTTGCCCTCTTGCAGTTCAAGGTTTAAACCTTTTAGTATCTTCTTATCACCTATATTTGCATACAAATCTTTAATCTCAACCATATTCATCCTACACTTCCTTCCAATGTTAATTCTAATAATGACCTCGCTTCTACCGCATACTCCATCGGCAAATGTGCAAAAACATCTTTGCAAAAACCGTGAACTATCATGCTTACGGCATTTTCTTCATCTATACCTCTTTGTCTGAGGTAAAAAAGCTGTTCTTCACTTATCTTTGTGGTTGTTGCCTCATGCTCAACCTTGGCATGTGAAGATTTGTCCTCCAGATAAGGGAAAGTATGGGCACCGCATCTGCTTCCTATCAAAAGTGAATCACATTCACTGAAGTTTCTGGCACCAAAAGCATCTTTTCCTATTTTTACAAGCCCTCTGTAGCTGTTTTGCCCTTTCATGGCAGATATACCTTTGGAGATAATCGTTGAGCTTGTATTTTTACCAAGATGTATCATCTTTGTTCCGGTATCTGCTTGTTGTGCCAATGTTGTAACAGCAACAGAGTAAAACTCACCGACACTGCCGTCACCTTTTAATATACAGCTTGGGTATTTCCATGTTATAACAGAGCCTGTCTCAACCTGAGTCCAGCTTATCTTTGAGTTTTCACCCAGACAAAGACCTCTTTTTGTAACAAAATTGTATATACCGCCTTTTCCGTCTTTGTCACCGGGATACCAGTTTTGGATGGTTGAGTATTTTATCTCAGCATCTTTTAAAGCTACCAGTTCAACTACGGCGGCATGAAGTTGTGAGTCATCCCTCATAGGAGCTGAACAACCTTCATTGTAACTCACATAGCTTCCCTCATCTGCCACTATGAGTGTTCTCTCAAACTGACCGGTATTTAGTGCATTTATCCTGAAGTAAGTTGAGAGTTCCATAGGACATCTGACACCTTTTGGGATATAGACAAATGTTCCGTCAGTAAATACTGTAGAGTTTAGTGCCGCATAAAAGTTGTCATTCATAGGAACAACACTAAACATATATTTTTTTATAAGTTCGGGATAATCTCTTATAGCTTCAGATATGGAACAAAAGATTATGCCCAGTTTTTTAAGCTCATCCGCATAAGTGGTTTTTACCGAAACAGAGTCGACAACCGCATCAACGGCAATCCCCTGAAGCTGTTTTTGTTCCTCCAAAGGGATACCAAGCTTTTCGTATGCTTCCAAGATTTTTGGATCAACCTCATCCAGGCTTTTTGGTTTTTGTTTTGGAGCCGAAAAATATGATATAGCCTGATAGTCTATAGGCTCATACTCTACATTTGCCCAGTGAGGCTCTTCCATCTCAAGCCATTTTCTGTAGGCTTTGAGTCTGAGTTCTGTCATCCAGTCGGGTTCATCTTTTTTCTTTGATATAAATCTTATAACATCTTCATTTAAACCCGGCGGGACAGTATCTTGTTCTATATCTATCTCAAAGCCAAGCTTGTAATCACCTGCTATCGCTTTGTCAATCTCCTCTTGTGCCATAGCACTCTCCCGTAAATCTATAATTTTAGACTAATTCTACCACTTGATTATTAAAACAAATTTAGTATATTTTATAAACTTAAAATATTTAGTTTTCGGTATAATTTAGTGTATATAATCTAAAACAATACAAGGGTTTAAAATGGCAAAGGCAGTTATTTTAAGCGGAGCAGGCATCAGTGCCGAGAGTGGTATAAAAACTTTCAGAGACAGTGGCGGGCTGTGGGATGAATATGATGTTGAAGTTGTATGCAATTATGACAGTCTTGATAAAAACGAATCTTTGACTTTGGAATTTTATGACAAAAGAAGAGCAGAACTTGCAGATATAAAGCCAAATAAAGCACACATAGAGATAGCAAAACTTAAAAAAGATTACCCAAACGATATAGCCGTTATAACTCAAAATGTTGATGACCTGTTTGAAAAAGCGGGACTTGATCGGGAAAAAGAGGTTATCCACCTTCACGGATTTTTACCTGAAATCATATGTAGAGAATGTGAAGCAATTTTTAACATAGGGTATAAATCGATTTACGATTTTCATAACGGTTTTTGTCCAAAATGCGGTGCAAAAACAAGACCAAACATAGTTTTTTTCGGCGAGATGGCACCTATGTATGAAAAACTCAACAAAGAGATTCAAGACTGTGAAATTTTTGTAACCATAGGAACAAGCGGGAATGTTATAGGAGTAAACACCATAGCCGCTTTTTCAGACTACTCTATACTTAACAACCTTGAGCCAAGCCCTGTCATAGATGAAAAACTTTTTGACGAAGTTTTATACCGGCCTGCAACAGAGGCTGTAGATATCATTGTTAGTAACATTAAGCAAAAATTAAACTCATTTTGATTAACATAGCAAAAAGGGGTTAAAATATGCAGTTGATTATAAATATAAACGATTCTGTTGCAGATAAAGTGTTATATATATTGGAAAATTTAAAAAATGATGTTGAAATAATAAAAAAAGAGCCTTTGGATTTTGATCAAATCAGTGAAGAACAGATTAAAAAACTTAAACAGCTATCTCAAGATTATAAAAACGGGAATAAAGA
>WFOM01000005.1 GCA_015488075.1 Helicobacteraceae bacterium
ATCATTGCCACTTAAAGAGAGTTCAACCTCTTTTTTATTTCCGTGTATCATAGGAAGTGAAGAGAGTTCTATATCATCGGGAGTTTGTTTCATGATATCTATAAGGGTATTTTCACTTGTATCTACTTTTATGGTAAGTCTGTATTTTTTGGATGGCTTTTTTAAGATATGATTAACTATAAATTCAACCATAGGGTGTGACATCTGAGGAAATCCAGGCATAAAAAAGTATCTCTCATCAAGGTAAAATCCGCTCATATTGTTTACAGGGTTTTTGAGCAGTTTAGAATCAGGCGGCAAATCCGCCATATGGATGCGATGTGGAAAAGCTTCATCGCCGAATTTTTCCAGTATATCGTTATAAAACTTTTCATGACGGACTGTTTTGGAATTTCTAAAAACTTTGGATGCTATCTCTCTTGTCAAATCATCAGGAGTTGATCCTATACCACCAAAACTGAACATTACCGAATTTTTGTCATTTTTAATGAGATTGTATATATCTTCTATAAGTTTTCTGTCATCTTTGATAACAAAAGAAGCAAAAAGTTCATAGCCGTTTTTTAACAGTATATCTTTTAAAAAAGAAAAATGTTTGTCTTCTCTTCTGCCGTTTAGTATCTCAGTTCCTATAATTACTGCATATATATTCATATATACTCCGTATACTTTTTTTGTGTATTATAACAAATAAACTATGGAGAACAATGATGTCAAACACAGAAAAACTAAAAAACCTTTTGCAAAACCAGGTCCTTCCTGATATAGATGATGCAATAGATGAGATATACACAGAGATTGATGCAAAAAAAGAGGCTGATGAGTCTTTAAAAGATGAGTTAAATGAGTATCAGGAACTTAAAAAAGAGCTAAAAGAGATAATTGATGATATAAACAGCGGTGATATAGAAGAAGATGAAGCCAAAGAGATACTCGATGACATACTTGATGCCATGCAGGGTTAATCTATATTAGTTAGAATTTCAAAAAAATTTAAAAGGTTTAAACAGTATGCTTAGATTTGCACCAAGTCCGACAGGTGATATGCATATAGGCAATTTAAGAGTAGCTCTTTTTAACTATATAGTATCAAGACAACGAGATGAAGATTTGATTATAAGGATAGAAGATACCGACAAAGAGCGAAATATAGAGGGAAAAGATGCCGAGATAGTTGCACTTCTTGATCTTTTTGGCATAAAATACAAAGAGGTTATATATCAGAGTAAAAATCTCAAATTTCATCAGGCTTTGGCTGTTGATTTGCTTCACAAGAAAAAAGCATTCAACTGTTTTTGCACAAATGAGGAACTGGAGAGAAAAAGAGAAGAAGCCAAAAAGGCAAAAAAAGCCTACAGATACGACGGAACATGTCTAAAACTTCCTCCCGAGGAGGTTATAGATAATCCAAAGCCGTTTTCTGTCAGGATAAAAAAACCAGACAGCCCTGTAAAATTTACCGATATCATAAAAGGTGAATTTGAATTTGCACCAGATGACATAGACAGCTTTATCATACTAAGAGTCGACAAAACACCTACATACAACTTCGCATGTGCCGTTGATGATATGTTAAATGATATATCTCTAGTAATCAGAGGAGAAGATCATCTAAGCAATACTCCAAAACAGATACATATAAGGAAAGAATTGGGGTATGAAAAAGATATAGAGTATGCACATTTGCCTATCATCTTAAACCAGGAAGGCAAAAAGATGAGCAAAAGAGACAATGCTTCAAGTGTTAAATGGCTTTTGGAGGAAGGTTTTTTGCCAAGTGCCATAGCAAACTATCTGATTTTGCTTGGAAACAAGACCCCAAAAGAGATATTTACACTTGATGAGGCTGTCGAATTTTTTGAACTGAAAAATATATCAAAATCTCCTGCGAAATTTGATATAGACATGTTAAGACACATAAACAGAGAGCATCTGAAAAATATGGATGAGAAAGAGCTTTCAAGATATGTAGGTTTTGCAGACGGTGATATAGGAGCTTTGGCGAAGATTTATCTTGAAGAAGCAAGCACTACAAAAGAGTTAAAAGAGAAAATCTCAAAAATATTCGGTAAAAAAGATATACCGGATGAGTATAAAGAAAATGCAGAAATTATAAAAAAAGCGATACAAGAAGCAGAGTTCTTTGAAGAGTTTGATGATTTGAAAAAATATATAACGGATAAAACAGGTCTTAAGGGTAAAAATCTTTTTAAACCGCTTAGAATCATTTTGACAGGAAGTGAACATGGTCCGGATTTGAGTGACATTTATAAATATCTGAAAAACTATATACAAGAGGTGGTAAAATGATAGGAAGTATGATAGGCGGAATTTTATCTATATTTATATCACTTATAGATGTATATATATGGGTTATTATTATCTCTGCACTTCTTAGTTTCGTAAATCCAGACCCCTACAATCCCGTAGTTCAGTTTTTATACAGAGTTACAGAGCCTGTATATGCACTGGTAAGGAGGATTATGCCTACAGTTTTAAACGGACTTGATTTTGCTCCTCTTATAGTTATAATAGCTCTGCAGATTTTGGAAGTTGTTCTAAAATCACTTGCTATGGGGATGATGCATTAGTTTATGAGATTTTTTTTAATTTTAGTTTTTGCATCATTTTTGTATGCGGCCAATATAACACTTTCATTTTTACAAAGCAAACCAAAATCAAGAGAAAGAGACTTTTATATATGGCTTTTTTTGCAGCAGGATGACATATCAAAAGATGAAGCAAAAAAAGCTTACACTCTTGTTTACAACAATATACCGAAAATTAAAAAGGCATATCTTAAAGTAACAAACGACAAAAAACTCAAAAAAGAGTTTGAATGCAAAGCAAAAACAGATCTTTTGCATATAAAAGACAAAGAGTGCCTTAACCTGGCTTTTTCGATATATAAAACATACTATTTAACAAACAAACAAAGATACAAACTTGTAGATATGCTTGATGATGATAGAAAAAAACAGCAGCTTTTTTTACAAAATGAAGGTTTTGATATTATAAAATATAAACT
>WFOM01000006.1 GCA_015488075.1 Helicobacteraceae bacterium
CATTTAAGGTTGTGGAGGAGTTTTTAAAGAAAATTGATGGAGAGTCACTTTACGATAACTATAACCGATGAAAGCGGTGTAAAACAATATAATGTCAAAAAGTTTGTAAAAAAAGCACTTATTTATGCTTTTATGTTTATGGCTTTTTTGGCTGTTGTAGCCATTGTAACTATCTGGTATCTTAACTACTCTTTGAAAAAAAGTGAAGCAAAAAAAGAAAATATAGAAAAAACTTACAAAGAGCTTTTGAAAAAAAACAAAGAACTTCAATTAAGCATAAGAGAAACAAAAATAAAGCTTCAAAACAAAAAAACCGAGCTTGAAGAACTTTCAAATACTGTTTCTGATATAGAAACACTAATAGGGCTAAAACCTCAGGATAATATGCCGCTTACACAACGAGTCAATCTTACAAAGCTTACAAGTGAAAACATAGCAACGATTTTACAGTTTATACCAAACGGTTCACCTGTTGAGTATAAGGGTATTACAAGCAGATATGGATGGAGAACGCATCCTACACTTAACAAAAGAGAGTTTCATCCGGGTGTAGATTTAAAAGCAAAGCTAAAAACTCCGATATATGCTACGGCTGACGGTGTGGTAGAGTATGCAGGTTTTCACGGAAGTAGCGGTTACGGAAGGCTTATAATTATAGACAATAATTTCGGTTTTAAAACATATTTCGGGCATCTAAAAAAGATAAGTGTAAAAATAGGTGACACCGTAAGCAAAGGTCAGCTTATAGGATATACCGGAAGTAGCGGACTAAGCAACGGACCACATCTTCATTATGAAGTAAGATTTCTTCAAAGACCGCTAAATCCGTATTATTTTATAAAATGGGGAGTAGATAATTTTAATGATATATTTAAGAAGGAGAAAAATGTTCCATGGCAATCTTTAATAACGATGATGCAAAAAATAAAAGTAGTGAAATAACATCAAGCACCACCATAATAACTGTGGGTTCATCTATAAAAGGAGAGATTAATATAAGTTGCAATATGTATATTGACGGTGAGTTTGAGGGAACTATCAAGTCAACAAACGGAATGACGGTTGGAAAAAACGGAAAAGTAAACGGTGAACTTTACGGAAAGAAGATTATAATTCAGGGCGAAGTGCTTGGAAGTATAAATGTTGATCATGTTGAGATAAAATCAAACGGAGTGGTAAAAGGGAGTGTAACCGCAAACGAGTTTATAATAGAACCGGGCGGTGTATTTGAAGGAGAAAGCAAAAGAAAATCTTCACAGCCTGCACAAATTCAGGATGAAGAAAACAAAGAAAACAAAGATTGATGGTAGGTAGTTTTTTTAAATATATAGAGGATAAAAATCCTCTTGATATAGTTGTATGTGAAAACGAACAGGAATCAAAAAAACTATGTTCTGTTTTAGAGTTTTTTAAAAGAGATTATATAGTTTTTCCTGATTTTAGAGCTATAAAAGGTGATGACTTAAGAGTTTACCAAAAAGAACTGCACCAGCTTTTTGCATCATTAAAAAAGTATTATGACAACAAAAACAAGCCTATTATAATCTCTCCACTTAAAACTTTACTCTATAACCTTCCAAAAAAAGAGCTTTTTAGTGAGTTTAGTCTATCTTTTGGTCAAGATATAGATCTGGATAAATTAAAATCGAAGCTTTTATATTGGGGGTATGAGTTTGTAGATATAGTTGAACTTCCGGGAGAAGTCTCTTTTAGAGGAGACATCATAGATATATACTCTCCAAATGCAAAACTCCCTTATCGCATAAGCCTGTTTGATACTGAGATAGAAGAGATAAAAGAGTTTGAACTTGATACTCAAAGAACAAAAAAAGATGAGTTAGACTCGGTTACTATAATACCTGCTTTTTTGTCACTGAATCAAAAACAGTATGAAGAGGTTTTAAATAGGGTTGTAAATTCCAAGTATACCGCACTTAACAAAGATATAGCTTCTCTTGGATTTTGGCATCTTGATGATCTGGCAGGAGATTTTTTAAAAGACAAAAAGATTGTTTTGGCAAAAGATTTGAGTCTTGCTGTAGAAGAATCTTATGCTTTATCTAACCCAAATGTAGATAAATCTTACTTTTTAGATGCCGTTACTTTAAAAGATGATGAGATTTATAAAGAGATAGCACCTATAGATGTAAAAACTCTACTAAACATACATAAAGATAAAAAACGATACATCATATCTGCAAATGAAGCCACACTTAAACAACACTCCATTTTTAATTTGGATGACATAACTTATGTAAAAGCCGGATATATATTGAACCTTGTAACACCGGACAAACTTATAGTCTCACTTAACAAAGAGGTTAAAAAAACAAGAAGAAAAAAAGCAACCATTTTGCTTGATGATTTGAAAAAAGGTGATTATGTCGTTCATGAAGATTATGGTGTAGGGGTGTTTAAAGGTATAGAGAAAACCGAAATCTTAGGTGGTGTAAAAGATTTTGTGGTTATATCTTATCAAGGTGATGATAGAGTTATGCTTCCTGTTGAAAACCTTGATATGATAGACAGATATATAGCCTCAAGCGGAAGTGTGCCGGTTGTAGATAAGCTTGGTAAAGGGGGATTTAGCAAACTAAAAGAGAATGTTAGAAGAAAACTTTTTGAAATAGCTTCAAAACTTATAAACATTGCCGCAAAAAGGGAGCTTATAAAAGCACCTAAGTTAGAATTTGATTATGAAGATATAAAAAAGTTTCAACAAAAAAGCGGATTTGTTTATACAGATGATCAGCTAAAAGCGGTTGATGATATAATAAGTGATCTTAGATCCCAAAAAGTAATGGACAGACTCCTTAGCGGGGATGTCGGATTTGGCAAAACAGAAGTTGCAATGAATGCCATATATGCAACTTACAAAGCAGGGTATCAATCCGCTTTTATAGTTCCTACTACACTTTTGTCTTCCCAGCATTACCGAACTCTCAAAGATAGGCTTGAAAAAGAGGGTGTAAAAGTAGCTAAATTTGACAGGTTTACTTCATCAAAAGAAAAAAGTAGTATAAAAAAAGCCTTAAAAGAGGGTGAGATTGATCTTGTTATAGGAACTCATGCTTTATTTAACTTAGAGTTTAAAAACTTGGCACTTGTTATAGTTGATGAGGAGCATAAATTCGGTGTTAAACAAAAAGAGAAGATAAAAGAGCTTTATCATAATGTCCATATGCTTAGTATGAGTGCTACACCGATTCCAAGAAGTCTTAATCAAGCACTAAGTAAGATAAAGAGTATGAGTGAACTTTTGACACCTCCAAGTATCAGGCAAGATATACGAACATTTGTTAAAGAGTGGGATGAAAAACTTGTTAAAGAGGTTATCTTAAGAGAGCTAAGGCGAGGAGGTCAGGTTTTTTATGTGCATAATTCGATCGAAAATATGCGATTTAAACTAAAAGAGCTTGAGGAGTTGCTTCCTAGTCTTAGGATACTTGTTTTGCACTCTAAAGTAAATTCAAGCGAGAGTGAAAAAGAGATACTTCGTTTTGAAGCGGGTGAGTATGATCTACTTTTAGCTACTAGTATAGTTGAAAGCGGTATACATATGCCTAGAGTAAACACCATTATAGTTGATGGTGCAGATAGATTCGGTATAGCCGATCTTCATCAACTTCGCGGAAGAGTAGGTAGAAAAAATGTTGAAGGGTTTGCTTACTTTTTAGTAAACGATAAAGAAAACATAACAGATGAGGCAAAAAAAAGACTCTTAGCACTAGAATCTAACTCATACCTTGGAAGTGGATCTGTTTTAGCTCATCATGATCTAGAGATAAGAGGTGGAGGAAATTTAGTGGGTGATGCCCAAAGTGGACATATAAAAAATATAGGTTATTCGCTTTATCTAAAGATGCTCGAAGATGCCATAAGAGAGCTTAGCAATGAAAGTCTAGAAAAAGAGAAAAAGGTAGATATAAAACTATCAATATCTGCTTATATATCTGATGAACTTGTAAGTGAGGATAGACTAAGAGTTGATCTATACAGAAGACTCTCTTTGGCAAAAGATGTAAGTGAAGTTTATGAGATAGAAGAGGAGATAGAGGATAGATTTGGTAAACTAGATACCCCTACAAAGCAGTTTATAGATTTGGTTGTTATAAAGATACTATCACTCAAAAAAGGTATAAAAACTATCATGAACTATACCCAAAATATAACATTTATTTATGAGGACGGAAGCAAAAAAACTCTAAAATCAAAAAGCAAAGACGATTTTGACATACTGGATGCAACCTTAAGAGAGTTAAGAGCTGCATAAATTTCCCCGTCTTTTTAAAGTAAATCTGATATAATTCCAATACGCAAAACAAGTAAGTAGCAGGTTGTTTTGTAGTTTAAGTGTTTAAGGACAAGTTATGAGTATGTTTGACAAAGTTCCAAAGGGTAAGTATAAACCTTATCCCAAAATAGATTTGCCTGATAGAAAATGGCCGGACAATGTTATAGAAAAAGCACCTATTTGGTGCAGTGTTGACTTAAGAGACGGAAACCAGGCATTGATTAACCCAATGAATATGGAAAAAAAACTTAAACTTTACAACCTGCTGCTTAAAATCGGATTTAAAGAGATAGAGGTTGGATTTCCTTCCGCTTCCAAAGTTGAGTATGATTTTTTAAGAAAGCTTGTTGATGATGATTTGATACCTGATGATGTAAGAGTCCAGGTGCTTGTTCAGGCAAGAGAACATCTTATAGACAAAACATACGAAGCACTACAGGGAGTCAAAAAAGCGACGGTTCATTTGTATAACTCAACAAGTGTCGCTCAAAGAAAGATAGTTTTTCGAAAAGAAAAAGATGAGATTATTCAGTTGGCACTTGACGGTGTTGATATGATAAAAGAAAGGTTTAAAAACAGTGATGGCGATATAATGCTTGAGTATTCACCTGAGAGTTTTACGGGAACAGAACTTGATTTTGCAGCAGAGATATGTAACCGTGTGGTTGAGAGATGGGGAGTGGGTGAAGATAAAAAAGTTATTATCAATTTACCTGCAACTGTAGAGATGGCAACACCAAACATATATGCGGATCAGGTTGAGTGGATGTCAAGACATCTTGAAGCAAGAGAACACATACTTATCTCAACACATACACACAATGACAGAGGAACAAGTGTGGCAGCAACAGAGCTTGCACTTCTTGCAGGAGCTGACAGGGTTGAGGGGACACTTTTGGCAAACGGTGAGAGAACAGGAAATGTGGATATAATAACTCTTGCTCTAAATATGTTTACACAGGGGATTGATCCTGAGCTTGATTTTAGCAATATAAATGAGGTAGCCGAGGTTGTAGAAGAGGTAACAGAGCTTCCTACACATCCAAGACACCCATATGTAGGCGAGCTTGTATATACAGCTTTTTCAGGCTCACATCAAGATGCCATAAACAAAGGTTTGGCTTACCAGGAAGCCAAAGATGATCCTTTTTGGGAAGTGCCGTATCTGCCGATAGATCCAAGCGATGTCGGCAGAACCTATGAAAGCATTATAAGGATAAATGCACAGTCAGGCAAAGGTGGTATAGCCTATATAATGGAGAAAAAGTTCGGTTTTTCTCTTCCAAAAGCGATGCAGCCTGAGTTTGCAAGGGTTGTTCAGAAAAAATCTGATGAGGTAGTTCGTGAACTTAGTGATGAAGAGATTTTTGAACTTTTTGAAAAAACTTACCTTTATAACGAAGGCAGTATAAAACTTATAGACTTCAAAACAGAGATAAGCTCATCAAGCGATGTGGTAAAATGTGAGCTTACATATCTTTGTGGGGACAGAGAACTAAAAGCGAGCGGAAGCGGAAACGGACCTATAGATGCCTGTAAAAATGCTCTTGCAAAAGAGTGTGAATACAGCTTTAAAATAAAATCTTACAGTGAACACTCTTTGGGTGAGAAAAGCTCAGCCAAAGCAGTCGCATATATAGAGATAGAAGATGACAATTTTGGCAGATATTTTGGTGTCGGAGTTGACAGCGACATAACCATAGCATCTATAAAAGCACTTTTTTGTTCATTAAACAGAGCTTTTGGATAAAACCGTTTGGGTTTTATCCTTTTTTAAAACATTTTCTTAAACAGTTTGTTTATCTCTTTTTTTGCTTTCTTTTGAATCTCTCTTGAAGTTTTTGTTTTTATGAGTTTTTGTATATTTACCGAAACAGTAGGTTTAGCTATATCACCTTTTAGTCTTATGTCAAAATCATCCTCATTTGCTTTAATGTTAAGTGTTGAGTCTATTTTTTGTGTTTTTGTATTTATGTAGGTATTTGTTGTTTTTATATGAGATCTTTTTGAGGTAAGAAGCATTGAAGCCAGAATCTTTTCCTGTTTTATCCTGGCATCAACATCTCCGTTAAATTCCTCTTTATACATATCGATTATATTATATTGTTTTAGCAGATCAAATGCCTGGTTTTTAACAAAGTGTCCGTTGTTCAGTTTTGCTTTTGCATTTCCTTTTTGCTGTTTTAGATTGTAGTTTATGTCTGCATCTATACTTGAGGCAAATATCTCCGGATATATGAGGATATGTAAAAGCTCTTTTGTCTGCATGCCGTTTAGGGTGATTTTTAGATCATCATTTAGAAGTTTGAGGTTTAGTTTTCCTTTTGCTATGTCAGATTTTGATGTAAAAAGAAGATTTTTGTCTTTTTTTATCTCTCCGTTTGCGGTTATACCGCCTCTTAAATGTTTGTCTGTTACAAAATATAACCTGTCAAGGTTTTTGACACTTGCTGTATAGTCACTCTTTAGTGAAGCATCTTTTATGTCGAATTTGGCACTTTTTACATTTAAATCTGCCAAAGAAGAGATAAGTTTTATGTTTGTGTCTATCAAAGTTCCCTGCAATTTTGAGTAGGTGTTTAGTGTATAAGTAGTTGACGGCATTTTGTGTTTAAATTGGTATGTTTTTGTAAGGTATACGGTATCCAGGTCACCGTCTGTTACAGATGTTTTTACATATCCTTTAAATTTGTTTTGCTCAGGTATGTCTATATCTGCTTTTAGATTGAAATCTCCGTCAGTGTAGTGAGGCTGTTTTACCATCCAAAGAAGTTTTTGAAGTTTTAGGTGTTTTATGGATGCTGTTATGTTTTTAGGCTGAAAATCTTTTAGATTTATTTTGATGTTTGTATATGATTTTGCTATGTCGCTTTTGAGTGTCACATTTAAGCTTTCTTTAGTGCCTTTTACAATTCCGTTTGCATTTATGCTTCCTTGTAGGTCGGCTTTTGTTACAGGTTTTAAAAGAGAAAGATTTTTTATTTTGGCATAATATTTTACATCAAGTTTTAAAGGATCCGGGGTTACTTTACCGTTTGAAGACAGCCTTGCCAGATTTGAATCAAACAAGAAAGTATATACGACATCATCACCTTTTAGGTTTGCTTTTAGGTTTGTGTTGAAAGTTGTATAGGGAATGGTTACATTAAAATCTTTTTTTAGAACTGTTTGGTTAAATACACCGTTTGTGGTTGTAAGTTTCAGATATCCGTCAAGTTTGTGCGGGGTTATATTTTTAAAGTTTGCATCTATATTTAGTTTAGCACTGGCATATCTTGGCCGGTTTAACATATATAAAAGTGTAGGTATATCTAAATCTTTTACAGATGCAACTATTTTTGTAGGGTTTAAGTCTGTTAACACTACATCATAATCGGTCGCGCTTTTTGCAACATCGCTTTTTCCTTTTATAAGTATCTGTTTTAAATCAAAATCACCCTTTACATTTCCGTCGGTTTTGAATTGGCCGTTTAGTTTTGTTTTTGTCAGAGACTCAAGTTCATTCAGTGCCAAAAGTTTTATATAGTAGTTTATATCAAAATTCCAGTCACCCAAAGAAAAGATACCGGCTATCTTTATGTTGTTGTGTGGAGTCAAATCTATATCTACATCAATACTGTTTATAGTTACTACAAATCTTTTGACTTTGGAATTTATATTTAGATTTTTGTTAATCTGTTCTTCAACAATCGGGGCCAGTGTATTGCTTTGAAGTGCAAATATGCCTACGAAAAAAAAGACTGCTACAAGGATTAACAGTGACAATACGGTATATTTAAGTATCTTCATCTTAAGCTCCGAATTTTTTAAAAACATTATATCAAAAAATTAAAAATTATTAGTTGATATAAATACACTCAACTTTTTTGAAAAAAAATATTTAAATAAAACTTGACATTAAACGGCTCAAGTGATATAATTGCATTAATAGATTTTTTAATCTAAATAAGTTTTAAGGAGTAAACAATTATGAGCAAAGAGGAAAAAGATATAAAAGCTGAAGAAGCAAAAGAAGAAAATTCGGTAAGTGAAGAAGAAAATGTTTCTTCCGAAGAAAATACTCAGGAAGAAACAAAAGATAGTGAAAAAGAAGATACAGAAGCTTTGAAAAAAGAGCTTGAAGAGCTAAAAGACAAGTATGCAAGAGTATTTGCAGATTTTGAAAATACGAAAAAACGACTTGAGAGAGAAAAGTATCAGGCTATTGAGTATGCAAACGAAAAGTTTGCAAAAGATATGATCCCTGTCATAGATTCGCTTGAGGGTGCATTAAACTCCGTAAATGCCGATGCTCCGTGTGAAGAGCTGCTTCAAAAAATGAAAGAGGGATTGGAGCTTACTTTCAAACAGTTCATTACAAATCTGAACAAACACGGCATTGAAAGAGTTGAGCATGATGAACCGTTTGATCCAAATGTGCATAATGCCGTCCAAAGTGTTGATCATGACGAAAAAGAAAGCGGTGAGATAGTTCAAACCTTCCAAACAGGTTATAAATATAAAGGTAGAACTTTAAGAGAGGCTATGGTAGTAGTTGCTAACTAACTGCCACTTATGTGGCTTTTAAAATTTTAAAAAAAGGTTACAATTCCAACCGGAATAACCAAACAAATTTAACCAAACAAAGGAGAGAGGAAAATGAGTAAAGTAATAGGTATAGATTTAGGAACAACAAACTCATGTGTTGCGGTGTATGAAGGCGGTGAAGCAAAAATTATCCCAAACAAAGAGGGTAAAAATACAACTCCTTC
>WFOM01000007.1 GCA_015488075.1 Helicobacteraceae bacterium
GAGATAGACCATGTTCAAAAAGGAGACAGATGGTTTTTATATGCATGTAAAACAAATTCAGTAAAAAAGAGTATTTATATGGATATAATATCAAAATATTATCCAAACGGATTTGCAAGACTCAAAGAGATAAACAAAGATGCAAGACTAAAAGCAGGTTTTAGTTGTAGTGAATTAAAAAATATGGTAAAAAAAGATGTCTGTTAAAAAAAGAAACTCTGTTTTTTCGGTTGCATTTTGGAAGTCACTGCTTTGGGTGCAAAACAAATATCATCAACACGGAGTTTTGGTCCATACTTTAAGAGTTGTGTATGAAGTTTTAAAAAGTGGCCATTACAGGATGCTTGGTGCTGCTTTTTTGCATGATGTGGGCAAACCTTTTATAGCATATGTAAAAGATGAAGAGGACAGAGAGTTTGGAGAATACAGTTTTACCGATCATGAAGAGCTTAGTTATCAGATCATCAAAAACTGGCCGTTTGTAAGTGAATATACCAAAAATCTTGTCAGATATCACTATCTCATAAGAGATATGAAAAAATCTAAGAAGGAAGATCTTCCAAGATATGCAAAAAAAAGAGAGATATGGGACGGTTTGGATGATGATTTTAAAAAAGATCTGGAGATATTTTTAGAGCTTGATGACAAAGGTAAAGGAAAAAGAAGAAGGTAGTATATGGATTTAGCAGAGATACTCGGTATAGTTTCTATAGCATTTTTAGGTTCTTTTGGGCATTGTATAGGTATGTGTGGCGGTATAGTGGTTGCATACAGCTCAATAAAACTTCAAAATGAAGACTCAAAAGCAAATCAGGTTGTTTCACATCTGTTATACTCATTTGGAAGAGTATTTACATACACACTTCTTGGAGTTGTTTTTGGCTATATAGGAAAAACATTTACATTCAGTCCGCAGGCAAAAGGGGGACTTTTGTTGTTTGCCGGTGTGTTAATGGTATTGGCAGGGTTGTCTTTGCTTGGGAAGTTGAAGTTTTTGACTTTGATAGAGCATTCGTTCAGCTCATCAAATTTTTACAGAAAAACATTTAAAAAAGTTTTGGGTTCAAACTCAAGGCTCAGTTTTTTCTTTTTGGGTATGTTAAACGGATTGTTACCTTGCGGATTTGTCTACTTTTTTGCCATAACAGCGGCATCGACCGCTTCGGCTTTTTGGGGAGGGGTGGTTATGTTTGTATTTGGTGTAAGCACCATTCCTGCAATGTTTGGTCTTGGTATGGTTACTTCTAGTGCCATTTCAAGCAATTTCAGAAAGCTTATGATGAGTTTGTCTTCACTTGCGGTTATATTTTATGGTATATTTACAATATACAAAAGTTACAATCTTATCACAAATCCAAATATGAAACACAGTTGTGGTATGATGAAACATAAAGGAAAATGTCAATGAAAGAATCTATCATAAACAATATAAAATCTCTTCCTCCCCTTTCAAAAACAGTTCAGGAGATAAATGCCATTTATTCTGATGAAAACGGGACTGTTTCACAAATGGCAAAGGTGATAGAGAAAGACCCGATGGTGGCAGCCAATCTTTTAAAAGCCGCAAATTCGCCTTTATACGGATTTAAAAAAGAGATAGACTCTATTTCTCAGGCTGTTTCACTTTTTGGTATGACACTCACTAGAAGCATAGTTATATCTAACTCTCTTAGAAAACTGTTAAATGTGGATATAGCACCTTATGGCATAAGCAGTGACGAATTTGCAGAAATATCTGCCGATCAGGCGGCATTTGGATACAGATGGTTTGCAAAATTTGACAAAGCTGATGCACAAAAGATTCATCTTTTGGCTTTTTTACAGGAAACCGGAAAGATATTGATAGCAAGCTCTATTATAGAAGATGATATGGCCGAGCAGTTTAAGTCGGAGATAGAGTTTACAAACGACATAGCCTCTGTTGAAAGAAGTTTTGTGGATACATCGACATCATTTGTTTCGGCTGCTGTTTTTGAACACTGGAAGTTTGATGAAGAATTTGTTGATACTATAAGATATGTGGATACTCCAAACGAAAGTGATGAAAAATACAAAAAACTGACACAGGCACTTCATGTTATAAAGTCTATCATCCCTGTAAACAAACCTTTTGCTGATTCTTCAATGCAGATAGGAGTAAAAAAAGCAGGTGAATTTGGATTTGACACGGAAGTTTTAAAAGAAGCACTTGATGAATATCTAAAGGATAATTTTGAAGAATAAGGTTATAACTATTATAGATACTTTCGGATTTTTGTTCAGGAGTTACTGGGCACTGCCACAGTTTTTAAAAACCAAAGACGGATTTCCCACAGGCCTTATAACCGGTTTTTTGAACTTTATTTCGAATTTAGAGAGAAAACATGACAGCGACTATATAGTATTTGCCATAGATTCAAAAGGTGATACATTCAGAAAAACAGAACTTGACAACAACTACAAAGCAAACAGAGCCGAAGTCCCGCAGGATTTGCTAAAACAGCTTCCGGTAGCCATAGAACTTATAAACAAAATGGGTTACAAAACACTCGGTGAAGAAGGGTTTGAAGCTGATGATATCATAGCAACTGTTGCAAAGCTTGCAAAAGAGCAGGGGATAAATGTAAGAGTTGTATCTCATGACAAAGATTTGTATCAGCTTATAGATGACGGCAGGATTGTGTTGGTAGATCCTGTAAAAAACAGTGTTATAGATGAGGAGTATTGTAAAGAAAAATACGGGATAACTCCAAAACAGTTTATAGATTATCAGGCACTTCTTGGAGACAGTATAGATAATGTTCCCGGAGTAAAAGGTATAGGAAAGGTAACAGCTTCAAAGCTTTTAAAAGAGTGGGGCAGTCTTGATGAGATATATGCAAATATAGACAAAATAAATCCAAAAGGTGTCAGACAAAAGCTGATTGACGGAAAAGAGAGTGCTTATCTGTCAAAAAAACTTGTAACTTTAAGAGATGATGTATATGAGACTTTAGATTTTGAACAGTTTAGGATGGATATAGAAAATCCTTTTTTAAACATATATGACGATCTTGTCCGTTATGAACAAAACCAGATTTTAAGAATGCTTGAAGCAAAAAAGCTCGCACCTGTCACTAAAGAAAACAAACAAACCAACAGTGGTATAAAGTTTGAGCATATTTTAATCACGGATGAAAATCACCTAAATACGATTTTAAACAAACTTTCAAAAGATACTCTTGTAGCTTTTGATACTGAAACTACAGGTCTAAATCCATACAAAGATGAACTTGTGGGTTTTAGTTTCTGTTTTGAAGATGACAAGGCTTACTATGTTCCGCTTTCACACAACTATCTTGGTGTATCAAAGCAGATAGACAAGTCCTCTGCCAAAGATGCTTTAAAAAAGATATTTTCTTCCAGAGTTATAGGACACAATATAAAGTTTGATCTGCATTTTGTAACAAGATTTTTAGAAACAGATGAGTTAAACATTTTTGCAGACACCATAGTGCTTGCATGGCTTAGCGATCCTTCACAAAAACTTAGTCTTGACACTCTTGCCAAAAAAATTTTTGACCATGACATGATAAGCTTCAAAGAAACCGTAGCAAAAGGCAAGGATTTTAGCTCGGTAGAGCTTGAGGATGCGGCAAAATATGCTGCAGAAGATGCTTTTGTAACATACAAACTTTACTTTAAATTAAGAGATTTGACAGAGATACAAAACCCTGATATATTAAAAGAGTTTTTTGATGTGGAGGTTCCTTTTGTCAAAACACTGCTTGATATGGAGCAGTCAGGTATAAAAGTTGATGTTTCGTTTCTTTCAGAGTTTAAAAAAGATGTTGAAGGTAAAATATCAAAACTGACAAAAGAGATATACTCCGTTGCCAAAGAAACATTTAATATAAATTCAACAAAACAACTTGGAAAAGTGCTGTTTGAAGATTTGGGTCTTACGGCAAAAAAGAAAACAAAAACAGGATACTCAACAGATGAAAAGGTATTAAGCGAACTTAGAGATGAACATCCTATAATCCCTTTGCTTTTGGAATACAGAGAGGTTTATAAACTATACTCGACATATGTTGAGCCTCTTTTAAAACTTTCACTTGAAAATGCCGACAGAAGAGTTCATACCTCATTTGTCCAGACCGGAACTACAACCGGAAGACTCAGTTCAAAAGACCCAAACCTACAAAACATTCCGGTTAAAACCGAACTTGGCTCAAACATAAGAAGAGCCTTTGTGGCAGATGAAAAAAAACTTTTGATAGGGATAGACTACTCACAAATAGAGCTTAGACTTCTGGCTCATTTTTCAAAAGACCCGGTTTTGATGGATGCTTTCAGGCATGACAAAGATATACATACACAAACCGCCACACTACTTTTTGGTGAAGAAAATGCAAAAGCAAAAAGAGCCATAGCAAAGACGGTGAATTTTGGACTGCTTTACGGGATGGGACAGAAAAAGCTCTCCGATACACTCGGAATATCTACAAAAGAGGCAAAAGAGATTATAGAGAACTATTTTAAAAATTTTCCTACAGTTAAAAGCTATTTTAACGAGGTTGTGGAGTTTTCAAAACAAAACGGATATGTTGAGACACTTCTGAAAAGAAGAAGGTATTTTGACTATGAAAATGCAAGACCTGTGGTAAAAGCAGCTTATGAAAGAGAAGCGGTAAATACCGTTTTTCAAGGAAGTGCGAGTGACCTTATAAAGCTCAGTATGAACAAAATAGCAAATATTATAAAAGAAGAAAATCTAAAAGTAAAAATGTTGCTTCAAATCCATGATGAGCTTATATTTGAAGCGGATGAAGAGTTTGCAAAAGATTACGGCGATAGATTTAAAGGTATAATGGAAAATATTTATCAGCTTAACATACCGCTTAAATGCTCGCTAAATATAGGTAAATCGTGGCAGGAACTAAAGTAGTTGTGGTATAATATTGATATGGAAAATGAAACCGTAAAAGAAGCAGGTAAATATATTTTAGACTTATCTAAGATAGTGATAGCTGTAGCTGTTTTAGCACCATTTGTAAAAGATAATAAATTTGAATTTATACCTTTGATTTTATCTGGTATGTCATCTTTTATAGGATTGTATTTGATAAATAAAGGAACTAAAAAATGACTCCGTTAACAATTGTATCGCTATTTGTTTTAGCAATAGCAATAGGATTTGTAATAATTGCAAAAATAAGTGATAAAAAACAACATACATAATCAAAAGTTTTGAAAAGCTATCTTATAACATCAAAGGAGTATTATAGTGATACTCCGAAGTTTTTTAC
>WFOM01000008.1 GCA_015488075.1 Helicobacteraceae bacterium
CTTATAAACAGGAATAACGGATGATAACAGTCATAAAAAGAAACGGAAGAACAGAACCTCTTGATGTAACAAAAATCCAAAAATACACTTCAGCCGCTGTCAAAGACCTTGAAAATGTAAGCCAAAGCGAGCTTGAAGTTGATGCACAGATACAATTCAGAGACGGTATAACCACAAAAGAGATACAAGAAGCTCTCATAAAAACCGCAGTTGACAAGATAGATATAGACAGGCCAAACTGGACATTTGTGGCAGCAAGACTTTTCTTATACGACTTATATCACAGAGTAAACGGTTTTACGGGATACTGCTCTTTAAGGGAGTATTTTGAGCGAGGTGAAAAAGAGGGCAGAATCATAGTCGGCCTTAAAGATATGTATGATCTGGATGAGCTTGACAAACACATAAAACCTGAAAGAGACCTGCAGTTTAATTACCTGGGGATTAAAACACTTTATGACAGATACATCCTAAAAGACAAAAACGGCGATCCTATCGAACTGCCTCAACATATGTTTATGGCGATTGCAATGTTCTTGGCACAAAGAGAAGAAAACAAAGAGGAATGGGCTATAAAGTTTTATGACATGATAAGCAAATTTGAGGTTATGCTTGCAACTCCTACCCTCTCAAATGCCAGAACTCCAAGACACCAACTAAGCTCATGCTACATAGGCTCCATGCCGGACAATATCGAAGGTATATTTGATGCATATTCAGAGATGGCAATGCTGTCAAAATTTGGAGGCGGTATAGGCTGGGACTGGTCTCAAGTTAGATCTATAGGTTCATCCATAGACGGGCACAAAAATGCCGCAGGAGGAACTATACCGTTTTTAAAAATAACCAACGACATAGCCATAGCGGTTGACCAGCTTGGAACCAGAAAAGGAGCGATTGCTGTTTATCTTGAGCCTTGGCATATGGATATAAACGACTTTTTGGATCTTAAGAAAAACTCAGGCGAAGAGCGTCGTCGTGCCCACGACCTTTTCCCTGCTCTTTGGATAAACGACCTTTTTATGAAAAGGGTTTTAGATGATGATATATGGACACTCTTTGACCCTTATGATACGAGAGAGCTTACGGAGCTTTACGGTGAAGAGTTTGAGAAAAAATATATAGAGTTAGAGAAAAATCCAAATATATTAAAAGAGAAAGTAAAAGCAAAAGATCTATGGAAAAAGATACTGCTTAGCTACTTTGAAACGGGAAGCCCGTTTTTGTGTTTCAAAGACAATGCCAACAGAGCAAACCCAAACGACCATTACGGCATTATAAGAAGCTCAAACCTTTGCACGGAGATTTTCCAAAACACACAGCCAAACCATTATAAAGTAAAAGTTGTGTATGCCGATGGAAGCTATGACAGTTTTGAAGAGGATGAGATTATAAAAGTTGATAGCGGTATAGAAAAACCTGCCAAAAAAGTAACCGCCCTTGACACTATAAACGGCAAAGAGATATTTGTCGTTGAAAAAGAAAGGATAGACGGTGCAACCGCTGTATGCAACCTTGCCAGTGTAAACCTTTCCAAAATCAATACAAAAGAGGATATAGAGAGGATTGTCCCGGTTGCCGTAAGAGCTTTGGACAATGTAATAGATCTTAACTTCTATCCTGTTGCAAAAGTCAAAAAAACAAATCTTAGAAGCAGATCCATAGGTCTTGGTGTTATGGGAGAGGCACAAATGCTGGCTGAAAAAGGTATAAGCTGGGGAAGTCAGGAGCATTTCGACAAGATAGACGAAGTTATGGAAGCCATAAGCTACAATGCCATCTCCGCTTCAAGCGACCTGGCTGTTGAAAAAGGCAAATATCCTGAATTTGAGGGAAGCAAATGGAGCAGAGGCATAATGCCTCACGACCATGCCAAACCTGAAGTTTTAAGACTTGTTGATAGAGGAGGACTTTTTGCTTCAAGCTATGACTGGGATGCTTTAAGAGAAAAAGTCAAAAAACAGGGTATGAGAAACGGCTATCTTATGGCTATAGCTCCTACAAGTTCCATCTCCATCCTTACAGGCACAACTCAGGCGATTGAGCCTGTATACAAAAGAAAATGGTTTGAAGAAAACTTAAGCGGACTTATACCTGTGGTTGTTCCGAAACTTTCACCTGAAACATGGGCATATTATACTCCTGCTTATGATCTTGACCAAAAGATACTTATAAAAGCAGCAGCCATCAGACAAAAATGGATAGACCAGGGACAAAGTCTAAATATCTTTATAACTCTGGACAAAGCAAGTGGAAAATATCTACATGAGATTTATACGCTTGCATGGCAGCTTGGGCTTAAATCAACCTACTATCTAAGAAGTCAATCACCTGAAATGAATAATGATATTGAAGACAGAAGTATGGAGTGTGTAGGGTGTCAGTAAAATGAAACCTGTAACTCCTTCTGTTTTAGAAGATTTAAACAACAGAACAGAAAATTTTAATGGTATAGTAGTAAACTCTTTGGATGTTATATCTGCTGATATTATAAAACTGACTCTCTCGGCACAGGACAGAGCAAAAGATTTTGACTGGGTCGGATTTGAGTTTGAATTTAGCGGCATAGAGGATGCTATACTTGTTGAAAATGAAAAACTGAAATTTATAGATACAATATCTTTGTTTTTTGATAGCGGTAGTTTCTGCTTCTCCACAGATAGTTACAACGACAAAAATGGAATAAAAAATGCTTTGTGCTATATAATTTCCAAAACACTGAAATTTGATTACTGTGAAGCACATCTGTAAAAGGTAAAAAATGATATATGATGTAAAAGGGCAGATATTAGGGTTTGAAAACACTACACAGATTGAAGCAAAAGAGATAGACGAACTGTTTGTCACCATAGAAGATACAAACAACAAACATATATC
>WFOM01000009.1 GCA_015488075.1 Helicobacteraceae bacterium
CAAAAAAATATGCTTGAGTTTATCATAGACCATACCGACAGTATGATACTTATGATGGATTTGGAAGAAAAAGAGCATGACCTTTCTATAGCGAACAAAGCTTTTTTGAATTTTTTCGGTGTAAAAAATATAGAAGAGTTTAAGCAAAAATACGATTGTATCTTTAACCTGTTTGTAGAAGAGAACGACAATGTCCTGTTTAAACTAAAAGGTGAAGACAAAAAGAAAGATATAGAAAAAATCAACAAAAAACTAAGCACTCTTGATGAAAACAAAAAGATAGTCCATCTAAAAGACAAAAACAAAAATATAAAACACTTTTACATTGATATGAATCAAAAAAACGATCTGTTTGTTTTGATACTTACAGATATAACAAAAATGCAAGAAGAGATGGTTCAGCTTTCAAACAAAGCATTTTTTGACAATCTAACAGGTGTTTACAACAGATACAAACTAAACGAACTTATAGAGTATGAGATAAAAAGGTCAAACAGAACAAAAGCAACTTTTGGATGTTTGATGCTTGATATAGACCACTTTAAAAAGATAAATGACACATATGGGCATATAAAGGGTGATGAGATTTTAAAAACAGTGGCAAATGTTATAAAAAACAGTCTTAGAAAAACAGATATAGTAGCAAGATTTGGAGGTGAAGAGTTTATAGTGGTGCTTCCTAACACTACAAAAGACAGAGCATGTAAAATTGCGGAAAAGATAAGAAGAAGTATTGAAGATATACAAACAGACATAGGAAAAATAACCATAAGCATAGGTGTAAGTGAATACAAATTTGATGAAACAAAAGATGAACTTGTAAAAAGATGTGACCTGCGACTATACAAAGCAAAATCAAACGGAAGAAATTTGGTTGTTTGTGATTAGTATTACTTAACTTTAAGTCTTCATTAGATAAAATAATCAAAAATTATTTTAAGGGTATATGTTAATGGCAGATTTGTTAAACAATGAAGAGGTAGAAGTTGTAAATATAGAAGAGAGCTTGAAAAACAGTTATCTTGACTACTCTATGAGTGTTATAGTCGGTCGTGCCCTTCCTGATGTAAGAGACGGATTAAAGCCTGTTCATAGAAGAATCCTGTATGCTATGGACAAGCTGAATCTTTCACATGGGGCAAAATATAAAAAATCAGCAAGAATAGTAGGTGATGTTATAGGTCAGTATCACCCTCACGGAGATACGGCAGTATATGATGCACTTGTTAGAATGGCACAGGATTTTTCCATGAGGATGCCGCTTGTTGACGGACAGGGGAACTTCGGTTCCATTGACGGTGACAATGCCGCTGCTATGAGATATACCGAAGCAAGGATGACAAAGTATGCAGGCGAGCTTCTAAAAGACCTTGATAAAAACACCGTCAATATGATAGACAACTATGATGCAACAACAAAAGAGCCTGAAGTTCTGCCTACAAGAGTGCCAAATCTGCTTATAAACGGTTCAAGCGGTATAGCTGTCGGTATGGCTACAAACATCCCTCCTCACAATCCAAAAGAGGTGCTTGAAGCATTAAAAGCACTTGTAGAAAATCCTGAAGCCGATGTAAATGAGCTTATGCAGTATATCCCTGCGCCGGATTTTCCAACCGGAGGTATAATATACGGTAAAAAAGGCATAATAGATGCATATACTACAGGAAGAGGAAGGATAAAGGTAAGAGCAAAAACTCATATAGAGAAAAAAGGTAACAAAGATGTTATAGTAGTTGACGAACTGCCATACCAGGTAAACAAAGCAAGACTTATAGAAAACATAGCAAATCTTGTAAAAGAAAAGCAGATAGAGGGTATAAGCGAAGTTAGAGACGAATCTGACAGAGAAGGTATAAGGGTTGTTATAGAGCTTAAAAAAGATGCCATAAGTGAGATAGTGTTAAACAACCTCTTTAAGCATACCGCTATGCAGATTACTTTTGGTATCATAATGCTTTCTATCGTTAATCAAGAGCCAAAGATACTAAGCCTTAAAGATATACTAAATCATTTTATAAACCACAGAAAAACCGTAATCATAAGAAGAACCATATTTGATCTTGAAAAAGCAAAAGCAAGAGCTCACATTTTAGAAGGGCTTAAAAAAGCACTTGACATTATAGATGACATTATAAGAGTTATAAAATCAAGTGATAATGAAGAGGTAGCAAAAGAAAACCTTGTAAAAGAGTTCGATTTTAGTGATATACAAGCTCAAAGCATTGTTGCTATGAGACTTGGAAGACTAACAGGACTTGAGAGAGAAAAGATTGAGAATGAATTAAAAGAGCTTTTGGAGCTTATAGAGTATCTTGAATCTATATTAAAATCTGAAGAGGTTTTAAAAGGTATTATAAAAGATGAGTTTGACGAGCTTATAAAAACTTATGATGTAAAAAGATTAACAGATGTTGAAGATGATTATGACGATATAGATATAGAGGATTTGATCCCTAACGAGCCTATGGTTGTAACAATAACACACAGAGGCTATATCAAAAGAGTGCCTCTTTCAAACTACGAAAAACAACGCCGTGGCGGTAAGGGTAAAACGGCAGTTACAACTTATGAAGATGATTTTATAGAAAACTTCTTTACTTGCAACACTCACGATACCCTTTTGTTTATAACCGATAGAGGACAACTTCACTGGCTAAAAGTTTACAGGATACCTGAAGGTAGCAGAACCGCAAAAGGTAAAGCAGTAGTTAATCTTCTAAATCTTGTTGACGGTGAAAAGATACGATCTATAATCCCTACAACAGATTTTAGTGAAGAAAAATCACTCGTTTTCTTTACTAAAAACGGAGTTGTAAAAAGAACAAATCTGAGTGAATTTAGCAACATAAGAAGCAATGGTGTAAGAGCAATCGTTCTGGATGAAGATGATACCCTGATTACAGCCAAGATTGCAGACAAGGAAGTTAAATATCTGTTTATTTTAACAAAATTTGCCCAGTGTATAAAATTTGAGATAGAAAAAACAAGAGAACAGGGAAGAAGCACAAGAGGTGTAAGGGGTATCAAGTTTAAATATGAAGGTGATGAGGTTGTCGATGCAAACATCATAAAAGATGACTCAGAAGAGATACTGATAGTAAGTCAAAAAGGTATAGGAAAAAGAACGGAAGCCGGCGAATACAGACTAACAAACAGAGGCGGTGTAGGTGTTATAGCCATGAAACTTACTCCAAAAACCGGTAAAACGGTTGTAGGTTGTTTGATGGTTGATGAGTCGATGGATATGATGGCACTTACAAAAAACGGAAAAATGATAAGAGTAGATATGCAAACCATATCGAAATCCAGCAGAAACACCAGCGGAGTTTATATAGTAAAAGGTGATGACGTTGTAAGCATTTCAAGATGTCCGAAAGAGGAAAAAGAAGAGGAAGAGCAAAACGAAGATAACAAAGAAACACTGTTATAACTGGAATGGTTTTTGCTGTATAAATTAAAATTTTAAAATCAAGGTATAGCTATGAAGAGTATTGTATTTTTACTGGTGGCTGTTTTTGCTTTAAATGCGATGGAAACGGTAAACATAACAGGTGAGAAAACTGCTGTGAATCCTGTCGGGACAGTTACTTCTGAGACAAAAGAGTGCAAATCGGATAACTGCAATACCGTTATACACATAACTTCAACACCTTCTAAAAAAGTAACGGTTGAAGAAAAAAGCATTGAAAAACCGGCTACTCTTGCACCAAACAGAGATATAGTTATAACAGTTACCGGTGAAGGTGTTGCACCTATAAATACAACTTCACCTGCCCAGGCATATGCACTTGCAAAAAGAGCTGCTATTGCAGATGCATACAGACTTTTGGCTGAAAAAGTTATGGGTGTAAATGTTGAGGGTCAGGATTTGATTAAAAATATGATGGTAAAAAGATCTACCGTCAGAACCCAGGTTTATGCCCTTGTTAAAAATGCCAACATAGTTGAAACAACTTTCAGAGACGGTCTTTGTGAAGTTGAGATGGAGATCAGACTATCTTACAAAGATTTTGCAAACAGATAATCCTGTTTTTTCTGTTTTCATCAGCCGCTTTGGCTGATGAATATCTAATATCTTACGAAATAGTTTCAAAAGATGCTATGCTTTCTTATGAAAAGCTTCTAGTATCCAAATCGATGACAAAATGTCACGGCAAACCTTATAAAAAATCTCTTTATCTTGCATACAGAGAAGATCAAAAACTTTCTTCTATAATAAAACAAAACTTTGACGAGTTTTTTGATTATATAAAACAGATAGGGCTTGATGTAAAGTATAAAAGCAAAACAAAAAACTATGTCAACTCATCTTATGTTAGACTTGTTTTGCATACAACATGTTTCAAAGTAGATTTTAATGACTCTTTTGTTAAAATCACTGCCGTTAAAAAATAATCCAAAGGTTATATGTTGAAAATAGCTATCGTTGAAGATGATATAAATATGAGAAAATCGCTTGAAATAGCGATGTCAAGTTATGACGAATATGAGATAAAAACATTTAAAAATGCAAAAGATGCATTAAAATCTTTGGATGACAGTTTTGATTTGGTTATAACCGATATAAATATGCCGGGAATGGATGGGCTTGAATTTGTAAAAGAGCTAGGCGGCAGATATGAAGTGGTTATCATGACCGGAAATGCAACTCTTCAAAGAGCTATAGAGTCTATACATCTTGGTGTAAAAGATTTTTTACTTAAACCTTTTGAGATAGATACACTTATAAAAGCTATACAAAGAGAATCAAAAATAAAACAAAAAACAAAAAACAAAAAAATAACTTCTACTGAAAAAAATGATGATTTTTATGCAACTTCTCCGGCACTTCAGAGATCACTGAAAATTGCCAAAAAGGCTGCAGCTACAGATGCTTCCGTTTTACTTCTTGGTGAAAGCGGTGTCGGAAAAGAGGTTTTTGCCAAATATATACACAAAAATTCAAGCAGGGCAAAAAAGCCGTTTATAGCCATAAATATGGCAGCCATCCCTGAAAATCTGCTTGAAAGTGAGCTTTTTGGTTATGTAAAGGGTGCTTTTACAGATGCACACAAAGACAAGGCAGGACTTTTTGAGGAAGCAGACGGGGGGACACTCTTTTTGGATGAGATAGGTGAGATGCCTTACCATCTGCAGGCAAAACTGCTTCGTGCATTGCAGGAAAAAGAGATAAGAAGGGTAGGAAGCCAAAAAAACATAAAAATAAATGTCCGTGTGATATCCGCAACAAATGCAAATCTGGATGAGAAGATTAAAAACGGTGAGTTCAGGGGGGATTTGTATTACAGACTAAACACCATACCTGTAAAAATACCGCCTCTTAGAGAAAGAAAAGAGGAGATTTTGGATATAGCCAAAAAAGCTGTTGAGACAGCTTCCAAAAAATACGGTTTGAAAATAAAAGATTTTGACGATGAAGCAAAAGATATACTTCTGTCTTATAGTTGGCCGGGGAACATAAGAGAACTTTTGAGTGTGATTGAAAGAGCACTTATACTAAGTGAAGATGAGAAAATTAGCAGTGATGATCTGTTTTTGGAGTCAAAAGGTTTGCAAAAAGAAAACAAGATAGAAGAGATGGAAAAAAATCTCATCAAAGAGGTTTTGGAAGAAAATGACAAAGATATAAAAAAATCTGCAAAAATTCTGGGTATGAGTGAAGATATACTCAAACAAAAAATCGAAAAATACAGGTTGTAATGGAGTGTAGGTATAACTTTAACTATTTTTGGCTAAAATTTTAAAAAATTTTTTGAGGC
>WFOM01000010.1 GCA_015488075.1 Helicobacteraceae bacterium
GTTGAAACTGCAGGAATTTTGGGCAAATGAGGGTTGCAATATAGTTCAACCTTACGATATCCCGGCAGGTGCAGGAACTTTTCACCCTGCAACCTATCTTCGTTCACTTGATAGCACACCATGGAGTGTGGCTTATGTTGCACCTTCAAGAAGACCGACAGATGGAAGATACGGAGAAAATCCAAACAGACTTGGAAGTTACTATCAGTTTCAGGTTCTTATTAAACCTTCACCAGATAACATCCAAGAGTTATACCTAAAGTCGTTAGAGTTTATAGGACTTGATCTAAGCAAGCACGACATTAGATTTGTAGAGGACAACTGGGAGTCACCGACACTTGGAGCATGGGGGCTTGGATGGGAAGTATGGTTAAACGGCATGGAAGTAACTCAATTTACCTACTTTCAACAAGTAGGAGGCTTAGAGTGTGATCCGGTTGCGGTTGAGATAACCTACGGGACAGAGAGACTTGCTATGTACTTGCAGGGTGTAGAGTCTGTTTTTGATATAGTCTGGAACGAAACAAAAGATGGAAGAAAAACACTTTATAGAGATGTTCACAAAGAAAGCGAAATAGAGTTTAGCAAATACAACTTTGAAGTAGCAGACACATCAATGCTTTTTAGACATTTTGAAGAGATTTCAAATGAATGCAAAAGAACACTTCAAAATGAGCTTCCGCTTCCTGCTTATGACCTTTGTATGCTGGCTTCACATATATTTAATACACTTGATGCAAGAAAAGCCATAAGTCAAACCGAGAGACAAAACTATATACTAAAAGTAAGAGAACTTGCAAAAGGGTGCGCAGAACTTTACAAAGCCCAAGAAGCAGAAAGACTTAAAAGGGTTGCTTCTTAGATGAAACTCTCCGGCAAGATAGAAAAAATCATCTACAAAAACGATGACGGTTATCTTGTCGGAGTTTTGGATAACGGTGAGAAGATTGCCGGAGTTTATTATGAAAGCGATGTTGAGCATATAAAAGGTGCAAGTGTTGAGCTTGAGGGTGAGTTTGTTTATGACAAATACGGTAAAACATTTAAGTTTGATGAAATCAAAGTAACAAACGATGAGCTATTTTTCTTTTTAGATAAGGTTGTAAAAGGGTTTACTAAAAAGCTAATCGCAGATGTTATAGAGCATTTTGGGAAAGAGAATCTTGTAGATATTTTAGAAAACGATATAGAGAGATTAAAAGAGGTAAAAGGTATAAAGGAAAAAAGATTAGAAAAAATCAAAGAATCTTGGAAAAAGTTTAAAAGCCTCAGAGAAATAGGTGAGTTTTTAGCTCCTTTGGATGTAAGTCCTTCACTTATAACACTTATAGCCACTTCACTAAAAGATACGACAGAACCATGCAAAAAGATAAAAAACAATCCATACATACTTACAAATATAAAAGGTATAGGTTTTAAAAGAGCTGATGAGATAGCACTTAAAATGGGTATAAAAGAAGATGATCAAAACAGGATAAAAAGTGCCATAGATTATGCCATAAACAACTTCTGTGAAGCAAACGGAAATAGTTGTATAAAAAAAGATGTTTTGTATAAAGAGCTGGATGAGCTTTTGGAGTTTAAAGATAAAGATAGCCTTTATGAGTCTGTCATACTTGACATGGTAATAGATGATGAGATAAAAGAGTTAGATAAAGATGTTTTAGCACCAAAGAGACTTTATGAGGCTGAGAGTTTTTTACTTAAATCTTTTAAAAAGAGAGTTAAGCAAAAAGGGGAGGTTATAGTAAAAGATTTGGATGAGTATCTTAAAAACTCTCCGCTGAAACTGTCTGATGAGCAAAAAGAAGCCGTAAGAGTTATAAATGAGGGAAGCAAACTTCTTTTTTTGGTCGGTTATGCAGGAACAGGAAAAAGCACCGTATCCAAAATAATCCTTGAGCTTTTAAGTATAAAACACCAGACTGTAACCACTTGTGCATTAAGCGGTATAGCCAGTCAGAGGATAGCCGAGCGAAGCGGTTTTGGGGGAGGGACTATACAGTCTCTTTTGTCAAAGTATGAGGATAAAGACTATTTTCCTTTTGATGTGGTTTTAATCGATGAAGCAAGTATGATAAACTCTGTTTTGTTTGCAACAGTTGTTTCAAAAGTCAAAGATGATGCTGTTTTGATAATAGTCGGAGATGATGCACAGCTTCCACCCATAGGAGCAGGTGATGTTTTAAGCGATATGATAAAACTTAACTTTGCTCCCATAGTAAAACTGACAAAGATTTACAGACAGAACGAAAACCAGGCTATAGCGGTTTTGGCAAATGAGATAAGAAAGGCAAAAGTCCCTCCTTATCATCAGAAGTATGATGATTTCAGGTTTATAGATGTAAGCATACCAAACTATTTTGCACTGAAAAATTCACTCTCATCTGAAGAACTAAAACAGATAAGAGAAGATAACCACCAAAATATTATAGTCCATATCCTAAATCTTTTAAAAGAAAACCTAAACGATGCAAGAGCCTTTTTGAAAGATAAAAAGATAAAAGAGTATATAAACCATTTTCAAGTTATAACTCCCATAAAAGCCGGCACTTTGGGTGTTGAAAACCTTAACAAAATCCTTCAAAACTACTTTAATCCAAATCCGAAAAACTGCATACAAAAAGGTGAAAACGAGTTTAGGCTTATGGACAAGGTTGTGCATATAAAAAACGAAAATATGCCGACATGGAGTGTCTTGGAGTATAAAGAGGGTGAAGAGAGTTTTAAAAGAAGAGTTTATAACGGTATGTGTGGAGTTGTTTTTAAGATAGACAAGGATGAAGAGATTTTACATGTTTTTTATCCTGTGGAAGATATGGTGGTTGAATACAGTTTTGATGAGGCTTTTTTGTATCTAAATCTATCTTATGCACTTACCATACACAAGACACAGGGTATGGAGTATAATACGGTAGTAATTCCTATGACATTTTCACACTATATGATGTTAAATACCAAGCTGATTTATACGGCAATCACAAGAGCAAAAAATATGTGTTATATCGTAGGTGAGTCAAAAGCTTTTGAAGCAGGATGTAAAAAATTTGATAGTATCCAAAGAGATACGATTTTAAAAAGGATAGGCAATGAAGACAAAACAGTATGATGTATCAGTTTTTGGTTTAGCAAAAGGTAAAGAGTTAGTTAGTGATGATTTTTATGAAGTCAAGGTTATAGATGATTTATGTATAGCGGTTTTATGTGACGGAGTAGGTAGTGCATTAAAGGGGCAAGAAGCATCAAGAAGGGTTACCAGATACCTTATAAATAACTTTAAAAATAGACCGCAAAGCTGGAGTATAGAGAAATCTCTTAACACATTTATAAAAAATATAAATAAGATACTTTATAGAGAAAGTTTAGATGAGTATGAAAGAGCTGAATTTTTAACGACACTTTGTATAGTTATTATAGAGGGCAGTAGACTTTACGGCGCAAATGTAGGTGATAGTAGAATATACCTTTTAAGGGATGATAAACTTTTACAGCTTTCACATGACCACTCTTTTGATGAAGAGGGGATGGAACATATCCTTTCAAAAGCTATAGGTTTAGAGGAGGATGTTGAGCCTTTTTATTTTGAAAACAATCTGCAAAAAGATGACTTCATACTGCTTTGTTCAGACGGGCTAAGTAACATTTTGGATAAAGATGAGCTAAAAGATAAGATAAAATTCGGTGCAAACAGACTTGTAAAGTATGCTAGCAAAAAAGTTGATGACAATCTTCCTGATGATACCAGTGCCATAGTTGTAAAGTTTAATGCCATAGCAACAAAACAGACACTTAAACATATATACCTTGAGATACCTGAAAGTTTAAAAAAAGATGAGGTTATAGACGGATACAGACTTATAAAACCTCTTATACAAAACGAACGGACATGGCTTGTTGAGAAAAATTCAAAAAAATATGTTATGAAATTTCCGGATGTTTTGGCAAAAGATGATGAAAAACTGCTTGATTTGTTTGTAAGAGAAGCATGGAATGCCGCAAGACTGAAAGCCGGTTTTTTCCCAAAAGCTGTGATCCCGAAAAACAGATCAAAAAGATACTATATAATGCAGTATATAGAGG
>WFOM01000011.1 GCA_015488075.1 Helicobacteraceae bacterium
ACATAAATAATGGTGCTAAAAATAAAAAGAATCAAAGAGATTAAAGAATATGTTATTGAAAAAGAAAATATAACGCTGCTTGAAGCTCTAAACTATATAAAAGAAAATACAGATCCCACTTTGGCATTTTCATGGGGATGCAGAAGCGGTGTGTGTGGAAGCTGTGCTGTAAGAGTCAATGAGAAAGAGGTTTTGGCATGTGAATATAAAGTAAATCATGAAGATATAGCAGAACCTCTTAAAAATATGGAGAGTGTAAAAGATTTGGTTGTTTTGCATGATGCGGCACTTAACAAAAACAAAAAGGCATATGCATATATAAAAAGTTTTAAAAATGATGTTGTAACAGAAGATGATGAAAAACTGAATGAAGTTCAAAGTGATTGCATACTTTGTTCTTCATGCTACAGTGCATGTCCTGTTTTTAGTGTAAATGAGGAGTTTTTGGGACCGTTTGCACTTACAAGAGTGTGGAAATACACTGTTGACAAAAGAGAAGGAGATACAAAATCAAATATAGATGCAGTTCAGTCAAACGGAGTGTGGGACTGCACACTATGCAATGAATGCACGGTTGTGTGTCCTCAGGGGATTTCACCAAAACAGGATATAGAAAAACTTAGAGCAAAATCATCACAGTTTGGTTATATGGACCCGAATTTTGGCTCATTTGGCGGATTTGGGAACGATTTTGGACTTAGTTTTTAAGGATATAGATGTTAAATATAAAAACATTTTTCATACTTCTTAGAGAATCTTTCAGGGACTTGATGCCTATAGTCCTTGTTATAATATTTTTTCAGGGTCTGATAATTGAGAGTATCCCCCAAAACTGGCTTTCAACCTCTATAGGGCTTGTTGTTGTGGGTATAGGTCTTGCCGTATTTTTAATGGGGCTTGAAGTAGGGCTGTTTCCTATAGGTGAAGGATTGGCAAGCGATTTTGCCCATAAGGGCTCTCTTAAGTGGATACTGATATTTGGTTTTTTGATAGGTTTTGGAACAACCATAGCCGAACCCGCACTTGTTGTTATAGCAGATAAGGCTGCGGCAATAAGCAGCGGAAGGATAGATGCCGTTTTTTTAAGAGGTGTCGTTGCCGTATCGGTAGGTCTGGCTATAGTTATAGGAGTTTACAGGATAGTAAAAGGGCATCCCATACACTACTATATAATCTTTGGGTATATTTTGGTTGTTGCAACAACCGCTTTCAGCCCGGATGAGATTGTGGCACTTGCTTATGACCTTGGGGGAGTTACAACTTCTACCGTTACTGTTCCGCTTGTTGCGGCACTGGGCATCGGACTTGCATCAACTATAAAGGGAAGAAACCCTGTTTTGGATGGATTTGGGCTTATAGCTTTTGCCTCATTGACCCCTATGATATTTGTTCAGATATACGGTATATATGTTTACAATTTTATAGACCCAAAAGATATAACAATAACGACAGATTTGGCAATAGTGTCCGGAGAGATAACAAAATTTGACATAGTTGAGGTTGCAAAAAGTCTTATAGGTGTTTTAAAAGATGTGTTTCCTATAATGGCTATCATACTCTTTTTCCAGTATGGCATAATTAAAAAGCCGATAAAAAATCTTAAAGAGATTATAATTGGTTTTGCACTGGTGATAATAGGTCTTGATATGTTTATAGTAGGCCTTGATATGGGACTTTTTTCCCTTGGTGAGACTATGGCCTTTGAGCTTACCTCAAAATCGAATTTTGCTATAGTATATCTTTTTGCATTTGCCATAGGTTTTTCAACCACTATGGCTGAGCCGAGCCTGACTGCTATAGCCAGAAAAGCAAAAGAGATAAGTGATGGAAGGATAAACGACTTTGTTTTGAGGATGTTTGTTGCATTTGGAGTTGCCATAGGGATAGCTCTTGGAGCATTTAGGATAATAAGCGGAGGAGAGATAGTTTACTATATAATTGTAGGGTATATATTTGTTATAGCTTTGACTTTTATATCTCCAAAATACATCATCCCTATAGCATATGACAGTGGCGGTGTTACTACATCTACGGTTACTGTGCCGTTGGTTGCGGCTATAGGTTTGGGGCTTGCCTCAAACACTCCTGGAAGAGACCCTTTAACAGACGGATTTGGTCTTATAGCTTTTGCTTCACTTTTTCCCATGATAACAGTTATGAGTTACGGAGTTATAATAGAACGGATAGGTGTCAAGAGTGAAAGAGAAAAAGAGCTTGAGATAAAAGATGCCATAGAACATGTAAATGACATATCTCTTGCAACGGTAAACATAGACGGAACACTTCAAAGACATTCATATAAAAAATCTTTCAGTTCGGTTAATCTTATAGTTCCTGTAGAGTTGCAAGAAGATGCTATAAAAGCAGGTCTTGAAGCCGGTGCTATGGGTGTTACTATAACAAAAGCAAAAGGTTTTGGACTTAACTCCATAGAGAATTTTTACAACAGATTGCAAAACGAGCATACAGATGTAAATCTTATGTTTATAGTTCCTACAAATATGGTTGAAAAGATCACCCAAAAGCTAGTAAATAGGTTTGATCTTACAGGTGAAGGGAAAGGGATAGTTTACTCTTTCAAACTTGACAGTATAAAAGGTATAAGCATTAAAAGCAGTGAGATTTAGAAATGATAGTCCAATCCAAATGATATTTTGTTAGAATTGTATTTTTTATTTATTTTTATAAGATTGACATAATCTTCAAGAT
>WFOM01000012.1 GCA_015488075.1 Helicobacteraceae bacterium
CATATATAAAAGACGATAACTCCAAAATAAAGTTTAACTCCCTGGAAAAACTAAAAGCATACTCAAAACTGTTAAAAGATTTAAACATAACTTCTGCAAAAGCAAGCATAAAACAAGACGGAAATATATATGTAAGAATGAAACTTCCATATGCTCTGTTGCACAGTTCAAAACCGGTATACAAATATGAAATAAAAAAAGCAAATGACACACTCAGTGTAAACAACAAGGTTTTTATAACCATTCAAAAAAATATACATATAACATCCCAAAAAACCAACCTTGATTTTAAAGGTATAAAAAATCTTGTTTCGCATCTGAACTTTGAAAGCTCAAAAAACAGTTCGACAAATATATACGCAAACTTGAAAAACGGAAAGATATATCTTACCGACAAAAGAGTCGCACCGTATGACACACTGACACTGCAACACCAAAACAATATAACCACCATGCAGCTAAAATTCAAACAGGGAATTGCCGGGTTCAAATACCAAAACAAAGAATTTTTTCTATATGGTGAAAACTTCGATGATGAATTTATGCAAAATCTTTTGCAAAATGCAAAATTTGAAGGAGGAACACTTACATTTCATGCCAAAGGCAATTTTGACGATTTTAAAGGCATTATCGAGATAAAAAACACAATCATAAAAGACAACAAGACTTTAAACAGCCTTTTGGCATTTGTCGACACACTCCCTTCACTTACAAGTTTTTCCATACCTTCATACAAAAAAAATGGGCTATTTGTCGAAAAATCGTATGCTACACTAGAGGCAAAAAACGGCATATACAACTTCAGCAACATATATCTAAAATCAAAGCCGTTAAAAATCTACGGAAAAGGTGTGATTGACTACAATACAAACAAAATAGATATGATTTTCAAACTACAAACCAGAATAGCAAAAAATATCTCAAAAATACCTGTGGTAGGTTACATACTGTTTGACGGTAAAAGTCTCTCAACAATTCTAAAAGCAAAAGGGGATTTGGACAATCCAAAAATATCTACAGAGATAGCAAAAGATATAGTAAATGCTCCTTTTAACATTATAAAAAGAACATTTATGCTGCCTAGCAAGATTGTAAACGAATTAACTCAATAAAATCAGTTTTTAGGCTGTTTTACCGGATTGTCATGAAAATAGGCATAAGCTTTCATAAGATTGTTTTGTTTTTGTATATCTTTTATGGTTTTTAGTGTATCAAGAGTTTTGTCATAAAAACTTTGCTCAAGCATACCGTTCATTATAATGTTAAACTGTGTTTTATAAGAACTGTATCCTATGGCACCTACGACAAATTTTCTTGTTTTATCCTCTTTTGAAGTATCTTTTTGTGTCAAAACTTCAGGTTTTTCACTTAATTCCTGCGGTCTTACTGCCGGTTTGTGCTCTGCTTGATGCAGATTGTAGTTTTGTGCCAAACGGCTGTTGTTTGAAACTTGCATTGCATATCCTTTTGATTGGATATCACAATTATATCACTTTTATCATTTCCGATGTGTTAACAAAAGATTCAAAAGAGATAAAAAAGTCAAATAAACTTTAATATCTCCTCTTCTATTTTTTCTTTTTCTATGATGGTTTTTTGTGTTATCTCTTTTTCAAAAAGTTCCTGTATCATAGGTGGTATAGAAAGATTTGCCGTTTTTGAGATAGATTTTAGAGCATCTATGTCATGAGTATCTATTTCACCGGTTAAGGCATTTGCAATTACAGGTGAAAATTTTGTCCACTCTGCAGTTGAATAGATTATAGATTTTGTAGCATCATTTGCACATGTCTGATATGATTTAAAACATGTGGCGGTATGAGGGTCTATTATATAGTTGTATTTTTCAAATGTTTCTTTTATAAACTCTTTTCCCTCTTCGTCACTGCACCAGTCTGCATCAAAATACTCTTGCAATTTAGTAAGCTCATCTTCAGTCAGTTCATAATATTTGTTTTCTTCAAGTGAATTCATAAGCTCTTTTGTTCTTTCTTCCCCAAACAGATCAAACAAAACTCTCTCAACATTTGAAGATTTCAGTATATCCATTGCAGGTGATGTTGTAGGCACTACTTTGTTGTTTCTAAGATCATATCTTCCCTCTTTTATAAGCTGGGTAAGTATGTTGTTTTTGTTTGAAGATATTATAATCTTTTTTACATAAAGCCCCATCTTCCATGCATAATAACCTCCGAGTGCATTTCCGAAGTTTCCGCTTGGAACATTCAGATAGACTTTTTCTCCAAGAGTTATAGCTTTTTGTCTGACAAGTTCCAGATAGCTGTGTATATGATAAATTATCTGAAATATAATCCTTCCAAAGTTTACGGAGTTTGCCGCTGAAAGCTTTGTTCCCTTTTCTTTCAGTGCAGTTTTGAATCTCTCTGAAGCCAAAAGTCTTTTAAGTGCTGTTTGTGCATCATCAAACACACCTTTTATACCGATAACTTTTAGGTTGTCTGCATCCTCTGTCACCATCTGAAGTCTTTGAACATCACTTGTTCCGCCGTCAGGATACATACATGCAACTTTTACATTTGGTTTGTTTTTAAAAGTCTCCAGTGCCGCAGGACCTGTGTCTCCGCTTGTTGCTGCCAGTATGAGATATTTTTCATCCCTTTTTTTGGCAATAGAGCTTAAAACAACACCAAAAGGCTGAAGTGCCATATCTTTAAATGCCCTTGTAGGACCGTGATAAAGCTCACTTACATACAAATCCTCTTTTACTTTTACAACCGGCACCGGATTGTTTTTATCATCAAAGTTGTCATACAAATCTACTGCTTTTTGAAGAACATCTTTGTCTATATCAACATCAAATCTCTCAAGAATGTCAAGTGCTAGTTCTTTGTATGAACTGTTTAAATGGTTTTTGAAAAACTCTTCATCAAGTTTTGGCAAAGATTCCGGAGAATAAAGTCCGCCAAAAGAAGCTATGGGATCAAGTATAGCCTCACTGAAAGTTACTTTTTCTTTTTTGTCTTTATCTACACCTCTTGTTTGAACAAACAGCATCTCATATCCTAAAAAATTTTTTGGAATTATATCATAAGAAAGTTTTTATCGCTCATCTGAAAAGTCTGACCGGGTTTATATGGGAAGATTTTTTTGTTACTTCAAATATAAGCTCGTCACTTACCCTGCCTATAGTGTAACCTTTTTTTATTTTTTTGCCTTTTTTAATGTTTGGAGCTATTTGTGAAAGATTTGCATATATGGTGTGAAGACCGTTTTTGTGTTCTATAACCACTACATTGTCAAGTATTGCGGTTTTATCCGCATATACCACTTTTCCGTTTAAAACATTTTTTACTCTGGCGTTTGGTTTTTTCGGTTTTAAGGATATAGATTCGTTAAATACTTTTATACCGTATATAGGGTCTGTATATGTTCCGTATTTTTTTGTTATGGTATATCTGTCTATAGGAGGAATCGTTTTTGGTCCTTTGTATCGGACCGTATTTACCTTAACAAAACTGCTTCCTTTTTTCTTTACTTTCGGCAGTTTTTGTTTTTTTAGCATCTCTTTTCTGGCAAAAGCCTGTTTTCTCTCTTTTTCCTGCTGTTTCAGTTTTTGTTCGTTTATTTTTATAATGTTGAGTTTAGCCAAAGTCTTTTTAAGTTCATACTGTTTTTTTAAAAGTTTTTTCAAAGACTTTTTATACGAAGCTTTTGCAAGTTTCAGTTTTTTCAGCGATTTTTGGTTTTGTTTGTATACCGCAAGCAGTTTCTTTTTCTTTTTGTCTATCTTTTTTATAGATTTATTTAGGGCGACAGCTTCTTTGGTTATAGTATCTATATGTTTTGAAGTGGTTATGTATTTTTTGTCAAGCTGTTTTATCATCGATTTGTATTCTTTTAACTTGTTTTTCAGTATCTCAAGCTCTACTATGGAGTCTATGTTTTGTATCTGGTCATTTGAGAGTATAACTGAAAGAGTCAGACTTTTTGCTATGGCAAATACAAGTTCATTTTCAAGATTTTCTTTTTTTGTTTTGAGTTTTTTTATCTGAGAAACAAGCTCTTTTAACTGTTGTTTGCTTTGTGTATAGCTGTCTTGTTTGCTTTTAAGCTCATCTTCAAGCTGTTTTATGAGTTTTTGCTGTTTTAAAACCTCTTTTTTCTGCTGTAAAATCTCTTTGGCCGTTTTAGCCATCTTTTTGTTCAAAATCCTGTAGTTTTTGGAAAAATTTTTCAACTGATGGTTGGTTTGTTCTATCTGTTTGTCAACACTTCCAAATGCCAGCACAAAAAGAAAAAAAACAGCTAAAACTCTCATACTTCCTCTTTATGTGTTATAACTATCAAAACAGCCAAAGCAAGAGATATGCTAAGTGCGACACCAAGCATCACTCCAAAATCTTCAAATCCGCTAACAAGAGTTACGGATATACCTATGCTTTCAAACTGCTCTTTTATAAAATCTGCACCCTGTATATACAAAAAAGAAAAATAAACAAGCAAAGAAGACAACACTGCATCAACGATGGCAAGTCTAAACAAAACTGCGGAACTAAGCCACCTTGGTGCACCAAAAAGCCCCATAATATTCATCCTCTCTTTATGACTGAACTGCCATATGCGAAGCTCTTTTAGTATAAGCAAAACAGTTATAACGACTATCAAGAAACTAAATACACTAACTACATCGTAAAATAAAAGCAAAAGTTTATATGTCTGCTCATAAGATGACTTGAAATCCTCTATCTTTGTTACCGATTTGTTCTCAAAGAGCTTCTTTTTGAGTTTTTCTATCTCACTTGGCAAAGGATATTTTTTAAGTATCACTTTGTAAAACTTAGGCAGTGTTAATTTTAAAAACTCTATATTTTTCTCATCAAGAGTGCTGTCTATTTTTTTTATAGATTTGTCTACATTTATCTGCTGTATATCTTTTATAATTTTGTCTGTTTGTTTGAGTTTATTTATATCAAGAGTTCTGTTTGAGACAACAACTATGGCATAGTTTGAACTAAGATTTTGTTTGTAGGCATCTATAGACCTTTTAGTAACTATATATGTCTGCATTGCAAACAGTATGCTTATCAAAGCCAAAATCAAAGATAGATGGTTTTTAATTGACCTCATAAATACTGCCTTTTTCTATATGAAAATGCTTATAGTCTACTTTGAGTGTCTGAGGTATTCTGTGTGTTACAACTACCACTGTTGTTTCAAGCTGTTCGTTTGCACCCTCAAGAAGATTCCATATAAGCTGTGACGAATAGTCATCAAGGTTACCTGTAGGCTCATCTGCCAGTATCATGATAGGGTTGTGTGCCAGTGCTCTTGCCATAGCTACTCTTTGTTGTTCTCCACCTGAGAGTTCAAGAGGAAATTTTCCGCTTTGGTGTTTCAGTCTTACATGTTTTAAAAGCGATTCAACCTGCTTTTCTATAACACTTTTTTCATATCCGTTTATAAGCAGAGGAAGTGCTATGTTTTTTTCTATATTCCATTCGTTTACAAGCTTGTAGTCCTGAAAAACTATCCCAAGATGCTTTCTTAGAAGATTCAGTTTTGAAGAACTTACACTGTTTAACTCAACTCCTCCTACTATAAGACTCCCTTTTTTTGGTTTGAGTGCTCCGAAAAAAGATTTTAAAAGTGTTGACTTTCCGCTACCGCTTGCACCTGTTATAAAAACAAAACTTCCGTTGTCTATAGAAAAAGTAGCTTCGTTTATAATCATCTCATAGTTGTTGTATCCAAGAGACACACCTTCTGCTACTATAACTTTATCCATATATAACCTCTGATATTTTTTGATGAGCTTTCAGGTTTGTTTTTGAAAGTAACGGCAAATGCGGAAAATATTTTATATCTTTTTCATTAATGATTATATACATATGCTCGGGTCTGTCAAAACTTCCAAACGAAACTTTAA
>WFOM01000013.1 GCA_015488075.1 Helicobacteraceae bacterium
CAGTATATCTTCCTGATATTGCTTCAGATGAGTTTTTGGGTATCTTTCTGGTCTCATCTTTTGTGCTTTTGTTTGGTGTTGCATTTGCAGCTTCCATAACCCTTTCAAAGATGGGTTTTCTTTCAAAAAAATGGGAGATTTTTGGATATCTTTTTTGGGTTATACAGGTTTATTTTCTTTATGATTTAAGTAGGAGGATAGGCAGTAGCGAGTTTACTGACAAAATCCTTTCTTTTGCGATGTTTGCATATCTTTTTACACCGCAATTGTATTTTATGTTGGTAGAGAAGGCTGAAAAAAGGTATAACAGTGATCTGGCAAAGGAGGATCAAGACGATGGATGATAAAAAAACTTCTGTATGGACAAGTATTAGATTTTGGAGAAGGTCTGCGGCATGGGTTACCGGTATGGCTGTTGTATTGTTAATGATACTTACTTTTGATACTATGAAACAAGTGAGAATGGGGACTGATGAAGAGTTAAAACACGGTATAAAAAGAAGAGTTCCATCACCAACAGTAATAAATTATCATATATCATACAGGTATGATGAAAACAGAGGTGTAGAAGTGCCGGTTATAGGTAAGAAGGAGCTTTTGTTTGGTAAAGAGTATTCACCTAAAGAAGCACAAGAGTTGCTACATCTTGGAAAACTTACTTTCCAGGCAAAAGATTGCATAGATTGCCATACGATTCTTGGAAACGGCTCTTATTATGCGCCTGATTTAACCAAAGCATGGCTCGATCCAAAATGGAATGACGGCACTATGATTTCCATGACCGATTCTAAAACAAAAGAGGAAGCTATGGTTAAGTTTTTAATGAATCCTAAAGATTACAGAACTCATGAAAGGATGATGCCAAATCTCGGTATAACAAAAAAAGAAGCTATGGCATTGGTTGCATTTTTGAAACATACAAGTGCCATAGATACAAACGGTTTTCCTAGAAACTTTTCACAAGCTTCAAGGAGACTTGAAGGAGGGACAAATGCTCGCTAAAACAAATTTAAAATACGAATCTCAAAAACTGGCCATAAATTATTTTACAGTTGCAGTAGTGCTTTTTGGTGCCCAGTTGCTTATGGGACTGATAGCTGCTGCCCAGTATCTTTTTCCTTCATTTTTATATGGTGTATTTGATTTTAATATATCCAGAATGGTGCATATAAATGCTATGGTTGTTTGGATGCTTTATGCTATGATAGGTTCGGTTTACTATCTTTTGCCTGAAGAAAGCGGTAAAGAGGTTGTAGGGTTAAAGTTTGGAAAGATAGCTTTTTGGGTATTGACTTTAGCGGTTACTGTAGTTGTTTTGGTTTATATTTTTGTTCAAATTGGTCCTGCCGACATGAAAACCATATGGTTTATAAATGAGGGTAGGGAGTATATAGAAGCTCCAAGATGGGCGGATATAGGTATAGTAGCAGTTGTTTTGGTATTTTATTATAATGTTTTTGCTACTTATCAAAAAGGTAAAAAAACAGGTATTTTAAATGTTTTGGTAGCTGATTTGTTTGCATTGGCAGGTCTTTATCTTTGTGGAATGTTTTTTACAGACAATGTCTCAATAGACCAATATTGGTGGTGGTGGGTTATACACCTTTGGGTTGAAGCCACATGGGAGGTTTTTGTAGGAGCTATTGCAGGGTTTGCTCTTATAAAAATAATAAATGCAAAAAGAGAGATAGTTGAGATGTGGCTTTGGATAGAAGTGTTGATGCTGTTTGGTTCAGGTATAATGGGGCTTGGACACCATTACTTTTGGATAGGAACACCTGAGTATTGGTGGGAGATCGGAGCACTTTTTAGTTCACTTGAGCCTGTTCCGCTTGTTGCTATGTTTGTTCATGTTTTGTATGACTGGGGTAGAGAAAAAGGACACTCAGATGCCAAAGGTGAAAAATCACCTCTAAGAAATTCTCCTGCAATGGCATGGCTTGCATTAAATGCTATAGGTAATTTTCTTGGTGCAGGTATTTGGGGATTTTTTCATACTCTACCACAGGTAAATATATATACTCATGGGACTCAGTTTACTGCCGCTCACGGACATTTGGCATTTTTCGGTGCATATGCAACTATACTTACAGGTATGATATATATAGCCATACAGGGTCTTGTCGGTATAGAAAGGGTTAAAATGACGACAAAAACAAAACTGTCAATTGCCTTTATCTCACTTGGGGTTTTGGGTATGACTGTGGCACTTACCATAGCCGGATATGAGCAAACTCTGGTTGAGAGAGCAGATCTTGGCGGAGGATGGGATGCATACTTTATAGCACAAAATCTTCCTTGGTATGTCCAGGCTCAAGGATGGCGATTTGCTATGGGTGTTGTAACTTTTATAGGATATATCCTGTTAGTTTGGGATATGCTTACTATAAACAAAGCTCAAAAAGAAGGAGTCTAAAATGTTTAACAGTTGCACAGATATAGCTTGCAACAATATATTTGCATGGCTAAATCAAGGACCTCTAACATTAACGATAATATTGCATACGATTATAGTTTTACCTATGTTTTTTATCTATTTTCAAGAGAAAAAAAGGCTCACTGAAGATTCAAAACAATCTTGACTTTTCTATCTTTGCAGGTTTTGCCTGCACATTCTACCATTAGTTAGCGTTGTTGTTTTTATTTTTTTTATCACAATAAGTTTACTTTTTTACTATATAATTAACCAAATAGTTAGTTGATTGGAGTTGATTTATGGCAAAAAGGGATTCAAAAGCTACAAAAGAAAAGATTCTTTTAACCTCAATGGAGCTTTTTTCAAAAAAAGGTTTTAATGGTGTTAGTGTAGATGAGATAGTAAAGAGTGCCAATGTAAATAAAGCTATGGTTTTTTACTATTTTAAAAATAAAGATGGACTTTATGAAGCGGTTTTAACTAATGTTATAGAGGATATTATAAAAAGTATAAAAAACTCAACTAAGTGTTGTGATTCAGTTTTTGGTGAATTAAAAAACTTTATAGAATCTTTTGCCATTTATGTTGATAAATATCCACATTTTCCATCACTTTTTTTAAGAGAGATAAGTAATCCCCAAAA
>WFOM01000014.1 GCA_015488075.1 Helicobacteraceae bacterium
CTATATATCTACATAACACTCAATAAAAGGAGATAAGGGATTTACCATTCCCATCTCCGCTTTACTTATCGTGCTATTATCTAACTTAATTCTTTGAATGGTAATGGGTCTTGTTGACACTATATTAGGAGAAGGTAAAACTTCTTATATAAAACTATTTGGCAAAACGAAAAGAAGTAACTGTATTTACAGTCTAATCCCAAATATCATATAACCTGTTACCATCGGATATGATTTTATTTACCCTCTCCCACTCCTCTTTTTCTATAGACTCTTTTAGAAGTTGCAACTCTATCTCAAAAAATTTTATAGCTTCTAAGAGATTATTTTTATTTTGTCTAAATATATCTTCCCACATATTTGGAGAGCTTTTGGCAAGTCTGCTCATAGAGCGAAATCCACCTGCGGCAAGTGCAAGTATATTTTCTTTGTTTTCCTGGTTCATAACTGTATTTGCTATCGAAAAAGATACAGCATGAGGCATATGGGATATAAATGCTGCATGTCTGTCATGCTCGCTTGCATTCATAAAGTATTTTTTCATTCCAAGTGATTTAAAGATCTTTTTTGCTACATCTTTTTGCAAATCTCCACTATCTTCCAAATCGCATAAAACTACCACTTTATCTTTATAAAGTCCTTTTACGGCAGCACTTGGTCCAAAGTTCTCAGTTCCTGTCATCGGGTGAGATGCTACAAAATTTTTTCTTATCTCTTTTGGAACAGACTTCACAATCTTCTCTTTGGTGCTTCCCAAATCTATAATGGTTGTATCATCACTTACATCTTTTAGATTTTGTAAAACAGATATAATCCCGTCAACAGGTATAGCCAAAAAAACAACATCACACTTTTTTATATCCTCAAACTCTACAACTTTATCTACAAGCCCCAACTTTAAAGCCTCTTTTTGATGGGTTTCGTTTTTATCTACACCCACAACCTCATCTATAAAATCAAGCTCTTTCAAACCAAGCCCGAGTGAGCCTCCCATAAGTCCAAGTCCAACTATACCTGCTTTCATAATACACTGCCTTTATACTTTTATATCAATTTTTGATTTGTCTGATTTGAGAGAATCGTTTTTTTCTTTTTGTATCTCTTTATATGCTTCTATCTCAAGAGATTTTGCCTTTGTGGCTACACCGTAATCCTGTGGAGAAGGATTTGCAGGAGCCAAAGCTGCAGCCTCAACCTTCCTTGCATTTGCAAGAGTCTCCTGCGGAGTGCTTCCTTTTTCAACAGAGATGGGAACTTCACCGGCAACCGCATACATCCTACCGTCAGGACCTTTTTTAAATGTAAAACTCGCAGCACCGGCCAAACCGCCTGAAGCTGCCTGATGTGCGGCTTCATGTGCCCTTACTTCGATATCTGTTTTTTGAAGTTCACGAACTATCTTTTCTTCATCTTGTGTAAGCTTATTTATATCTTTTTTAACATTTGTATAGTTTACATTAAAATCCGCACTTTCTACTCGCATAAAACAATTATATCAAAAACGAACTTATAACTCCCAAAATACCGCCAAATACACCACCCCATAATACAAGCCAACCTAAATGCTCTTTTATAAGTTTTTGAACTATCTCATTTACCATTTTTGGTGTTAGTTCATTTAGTCTGGTATCTATAATCTCTTCTATTTTGACTATCAAATCATTACTGAAACCTGAAGTGTTTATATGTTTTTTTATATTTTCATTAAATGTCTCTGTATTTACGATTGCTATGATGGATGATTTCAGTTTGGAAACAAACGGTTCTCTTAAACCTTCTAATGCCTTTTCACCTCCAAACATACCAAGCATCCCACCAAAGTTTGATCCCATAACAGCTTTTGTAAGTGCATCAAAAGCAGGGTTGAAGTCGGTCTTTTCCACTATGGGAGTCAAATCTAACTTTTTTTCCTCCTGTTTTAAAAATTTTTCTATCGCTTCTTTTGTAAAGAACTGCTCTATCATTAAATTTTTTATAGAGTTTTTAAACTTATCAAAATTTTCCTCTATCACACCTGAACCATACAACAAAGGAACTTTATTAAAAAGCATATATATAGCTAACTGATTTGTAATAGCTCCG
>WFOM01000015.1 GCA_015488075.1 Helicobacteraceae bacterium
GGTTTTGGCAAAGATGGACGGTGGAGTCGGTGCCATAGCAACATCAAGCGGTATGGGAGCTATCACACTGGCTTGTATAAGTTTGCTAAAAGCAGGTGACGAGGTTGTAAGTATAGGTGGTCTTTTTGGGGGAACATACTCATTTTTCAGTGAAACACTTTCAAGATTTGGCATAAAAACATCGTTTTTCGGTGTTGATGAAACAGACAAGATTAAAAATGCAGTAAATGAAAATACAAAGATAATCTTTTTGGAATCTGTCGGTAACCCAAATATGCAACTGCCCGATTTTGACAAAATAGCACAAATAGCAAACGATACAGATACCGCTTTTATAGTTGACAACACCATAACACCTCTTACTTTAAAACCGTTTGAGTTGGGTGCCGACATCATAGTTTACTCCACTACAAAGATTATAAGCGGAAATGCCTCGGCTCTTGGCGGAGCGGTTGTTTTTAGGGCCATAAACCAAGACAAAGATAAATTTTTATCACCTAAATACGATTTTTTAGAAAAATTTATAAAAAAAATGGGTAAAATGGCTCTTGTGCCAAACGGTAAAAAAAGAGCTTTAAGAGATTTTGGTATGAGTGCCAGTGCATACAACTCCCAGCTTACGATGCTGGGACTTGAAACACTACCTATTAGAACCGAGTATATAGCTAAATCGGTTGAAAAGATTGTTAAAGCATTGTATGATGCGGGACTTGATGTAAATCATCCGAGTCTTAAACACCATAAGCATCATGAGAGATACAAAAAATATTTTAAAAGCGGATGTGGAACACTCTTTAGTATAGATATGAAAACAAAACAGAAGGCATTTGAGTATATAGATAAATTAAAATTAGCTACAATTACGGCAAATATAGGAGATAGCAGAACTTTAGCACTCCATATGGATTCAACTATATATAGCGACTTTACGAAAGAGGAAAAAGATTTTTTAGGAATTACACCGGGACTCATAAGAGTATCAATAGGATTAGAAGATAGTGATGATCTTATAGAAGATTTTTTAGGAGCATTGAAATAATGGCAACAAAATTTGATGTTGAACTGGATGAAAAAACAAAACTTGAATTTCCAAAAAGATACAAAGTGTTTTTGTTAAATGATGACTATACATCTATGGACTTTGTTGTCGATATACTTATAAAGGTGTTTCATAAAAATTATGAGGAAGCTGAGAGAATTATGCTTGAGATTCACAAAAAAGACAAAGGTCTTTGCGGAGTTTACACTTATGAGATAGCTGAAACGAAGATATCTCAGGTGCATAAAAAGGCAAAAGATAACGGATATCCGCTAAAAGCGGTAATGGAGGAAGAATGATAAGCCACACACTAAATACGATTTTTCAAAAATCTCTGCAACTGGCAAGAGAGCTAAGGCATGAGTATCTGACCATAGAGCATGTTTTTTACATGGCTATCTCCACACCTGAAGGGATGGCTATACTTGAAGAAGCAGGAGCGGATGTAGGATTTGTCCAGGAAAAGATGCTTGAATACATCTCAACCTATATAGACAAAATCCCTCCACACAAAAAAGCCGACCCTTATGAGTCTGTAGCACTTGCAAGACTGATAGACAATATGATAAAACATATACAAAGTGCGGGACAGCTTCAAGCAGATGTTGGAGACTTGATAGTTGCCGTTTATGATGAAAAGAACTCTTTTGCATACAAACTGCTTGAACACAGCGGTATAAGCAGGCTTGATATACTCGAAGTGGTTTCCCACGGACTTTACAAAGAGATAAAAGAAGAAAAAGAATCTTCAAAAAAAGGCTCAAAAAAACAGTCATATCTTGACAAATTTACTGTTAATCTTGTCCAAAAAGCAAAAGAAGGAAAAATAGACCCGGTAATAGGAAGAGAAAAAGAGATACAAAGGGTTATGCAAATCCTTTGCAGGAGAAAGAAAAACAACCCTATACTTGTAGGTGAACCGGGTGTTGGAAAAACAGCCATAGCAGAAGGTCTGGCACTCAAAATTGCAACAAACCAGACACCTCAGATACTGCAAAACAGTGAACTTTATGCACTTGATCTTGGTGCTATGCTTGCAGGGACAAAATACAGGGGTGATTTTGAAAAAAGGCTAAAAGGTGTGGTTGATGAGCTAAAACTCAAAAAAAATGCCATACTTTTTGTAGATGAGATACACACCCTTGTGGGTGCCGGAAGCACAAGCGGCAGTATGGACGCCGCAAATCAGATAAAGCCCGCACTCTCTTCAGGTGAGATAAAATGTATAGGTGCGACAACTTTTGCAGAGTATAGAAACTCTTTTGAAAAAGACAAAGCACTAAGCAGGAGATTCAGCAAGGTAGATATAAACGAACCGAGCAAAAAAACAACACTTAAAATTTTAGAAGGTCTAAAAGCAAAATATGAAGCACACCACAGAGTAGAGTTTACAAAAAATGCTCTAAAAGATGCGATAGAACTTTCAAAAAGATATATAACAGACAGATATCTGCCCGATATCGCCATAGATGTTATAGACGAAACCGCTGCTTCATTTCATCTAAGAGAAGAGAAAAAAGAGAAAGTAACATCAAAAGATATCCAAAAAACGATAGCAAAAATACTAAACATACCAAACATAAGAGTCAAAAAAAACGATACCGAACTTCTTAAAAATCTGGAAGAAAACCTAAAAGAAAGAGTAATAGGTCAGGACAAAGCGGTAGAAGTTGTCGCAAAAGCGATAAAAATCTCAAAAGCCGGACTTACACCTAAAAACAAGCCTATAGCATCGTTTTTGTTTAAAGGACCTACAGGTGTAGGAAAAACAGAACTTGCAAAAAGCCTAAGTGATATTTTGGGTGTGCATTTTGAGAGATTTGATATGAGCGAATATATGGAAAAACACTCAATTTCAAGACTGATAGGAACACCTCCGGGATATGTCGGATTTGAACAGGGAGGACTTTTAAGCGAAGCTATAAGAAAACATCCGCATACGGTTTTGCTTTTGGATGAGATAGAAAAAGCACATCCGGACATATCAAATCTTCTGCTTCAGATAATGGACAATGCATCTGTAACCGACAACAGCGGATACAAGATAGATTTTCAAAATGTTATACTTATCATGACATCAAACATAGGTGCAACCTCAAGAAGTGTTATGGGGCTTATAGCCGATCAGAACCTGAGTGCCGATGAAGAGTTAAAAGATTTCTTCACACCTGAATTTAGAAACAGACTTGATGCCATAGTAGAGTTTAAAGAGTTGGATATAAATATACTAAAAGGTGTAGTGTATAAGTTTATAAAAGAGTTAAACAAAGACCTTAAAAAGAAAAAAGTCGAAGTTGTTCTAAACGATGCCGCGGCAGAATTTATAGCAAAAGAGGCTCAAAAACAAAATATGGGTGCAAGACCTATAAAAAGATATATACAAGACCATATATCAAACAAACTCAGCGATGCCATACTTTTTGGTGATCTGGTAAACGGCGGAAAAGTTGAAGTTGATATAGAAGATGATGAACTGAAGTTAAATATATTTTCACTCGATTCGCTTTATGTTACCGCAACTGAACAAGTATAATCTTGAATTTCCACACCCAAACGAAGCTACAAAAGACGGACTTTTGTGCTGGGGTGGAGACCTGACACCAAATCGCATCATAAAAGCCTACTATGAAGGTATATTTCCCTGGTATTCCAAAGCCGACCCCATACTTTGGTGGTCACCAGACCCAAGACTTGTGTTGGAGTTTGATGATTTTAGACTGACAAAGTCTTTAAAAAAATCGCTAAAAAAGTTTGAGTATAGATTTGATGAAAATTTCAGTGAGGTTATAAGAAACTGTTCAGTCATACCCAGAAAAGATCAAAACGGAAGCTGGATACTGCCTGAGATTATAGAAGCTTATGAGGTTTTACATGGACTTGGAGTTGCACACTCTGTAGAGAGTTATTATGAGGGTGAGTTAGTTGGCGGGCTTTACGGTGTAGCAGTTGGGGGAGTGTTTTGCGGTGAGAGTATGTTTGCAAAAAAAAGTGATGCAAGCAAAGCCGCATTTTTTATGCTTATCAAACATTTAAAAGAGCAGGGATTTGATTTTATAGACTGTCAAATCCCGACACCACATCTAAAATCTCTTGGTGCAAAAGAGATAAGCAGAGAACAGTTCTTGCAAAAACTTTATGCCTCAAGAGACAAAGAAGTAAATTTTATGCCAAACCCAGTTCCTCTTTAATCTCTTTTATAGCTTTTGTTACATCACCCAAACAGCAACCTCCGCTTGGATTTAAAATCTCACATGAACATCCCGGGTCTTTCATTTTTGCTTTTATATCTTCAAGTGCATCGGTTTTACCGTTGTTTTGCAAATCCTCTTTGATTTTCTCTTTTGTCCATTCAAAACAGTAACACACAGTAGCAGGTTTTGCACTATCTTTAAGACCTACAACAACTTTAACATCATCTTGTGTCAAAAATGTTTTGTCTTTAAAGTAAACAACTTCGCATGATGGAGTTTTACAATAATAAAACCCCTCCAAAGAATCAAGTTTCTCTTTTGTTTCATCTTTTAACAAAGTATTTAGTGTTTTTGCCAAAACTCCTTTTGCTTTGTTATTGCATTTTGGGCATACCTCTTTTGATTTTGGCTGAGGTGTGCAACAGTTGTGTGAGTTTGTATCACAACTTTGTGTTGTTGTATCACAACAATCTTGTTGATTTTGTTTTATGTTAAATGTTATCATGATTTATACTTTAGAGATGCCCTTTATTTAGTTTCAATGCTTTTTAAAAAAAGATTTTTTGTGTAAATATAAAACCGATACCTGCCATCAAAACAGTTCCAAAAAGATTTAAAGCCATATTTAAAAATGCAAGAGTATAACTGCCACCCTGAAAAAGAAAAAAAGACTCCATCGCAAATGTTGAGTAAGTTGTAAGAGCTCCGAGAAATCCTGTAGTCAAAAACGATTTTGTATGAACTGAAAATATATCTGTATTTGAAAAAATTGCAAACAAAACACCTATTATAAAACTTCCAAGCAGATTTACACCAAGCGTTCCAAAAGGGAGTTCATGAGCAACTCTGTGGTTTATAAAACCGTTTATGTAACTTCTGCTGATGGCTCCCAAAAAACCGCCGCTACCTATAGCCAGAACTGTTTGCCAACTCATCATCATATACCCTTTGCATTTTTTCTCTTAGATTTTTTAGCCAAAGCTCATCATTTTTGTCTGCATAAAAAGGCTCCATAAATATAACCGTAATAGTTCCGGGTTTATAATAAAACCTTTTTATATCATAATGTTTTGCCGTTTGCATCAAAACAACCGGTTGAACTTTCAGTTTATACATATCTGCTATAACTTTTGCACCACTTTTAAAAGGAAGCATTTTCTCTTTTCTGTTTCTGGTTCCTTCCGGAAATATGGTTATGGTTTTTCCTTTGTTAAGTCTGTCTTTTGCATCTTTTAAAAGTTTCAGAAGAGATTTTTTGTCATTTCTGTCTATGGCAATATCTTCTGGAAGTTTCAATGCAAGTCCAAAAAAAGGCACTTCAAAAAGCTCTTTTTTTGCAACCCATGCAAGAGCTTTTTTTGTTGCAAGCTCCATAACCGCTATATCCATATCGCTTTGGTGATTTAACAAAAACATCTGGGCTTCACTGTCTTCTTTGCCTTTTATCCTGATTTTAAAACCGGTTAGCAACTGAATGAACCTTGAGCTAATTTTTTGTGATTTTGGAGCTTTAAATATTGGGAAAATGATTATAGAAAGAGCCAAGCCCAAAAAAATAACAACAGTGGCATAAGCCCATCTAATTCTTGCAAATATCATCATCTCTTACCCAGCCTATCTTTTCTTCAGACAACTTTACTTTTGTCCAGCCTTTTGTCTTGCCAATCTTCTCCAGATACAATACATGTTTTGTTTTTTCAAAAACAGTGCTGTTATACAGCGGCAGTATGGTAATAAAAGAGCCCTGTTTAACACAAACTTTTTCTTTTGGTAAAAGTATAATATATATAACATAAAAAGCAGGTATAAAAATAAGCAAAGAGTATATAAGTTTTTTTCTTACAAGCAACAAAACAATCCCGAGTATCATGACAGATACCGAGACAAGTATCTCAAACTTGTTTAAAGTGTTGCTGTGTGGGTTTAAATCGGTCTGTGTGGTTACTCTGTCATCATCAACGATTATAGGAACGGTTATGTTTACAAAACCGTTTTTGTCTATATCAAAATATGAAAAACTCAATTTTTCCAAAGAGTTGTCTATAATCGCATAATAAATCATCTTTTGGTTTAATATATCTTTGTTTACAGAATCAATCCCCTGTTTTATAACACCGTTTAGAGAAAAATTTTTAAGAAGTGTCTGCTTTGCTTCTATAGATAAAACAACGATATTGCTTTTGTTGTCGTAGGTTGTTGTTTTGTATTTTGTCAGTTTCAAATCTTTTGCCACTATATTTGAGTAGTTTTTCGGCGGATTTAAACCAAATGAGTCAATCTTTTTGCCCTTTAGCTTTACGGGTTTGTAAAGATTGTCATCAGCATCAACCGCTATAGCTTCTATATCCGGCAGTTTCACATTTGAAGATGTGGCAAAAAAAGCAAGTGTGTCATAATAGTAATGTCCGCTTATAATTCTTTTAATGGGAACAGAATCGTTTAAAACCTCTACACCCTGAGATGATGTAAAGTTATAGAGTATATCTGTTATATTGTCAACAACCGTGACATTTTTAAGAGTTACAAAAAAAACTTCCCCTTTTACAACTCTTTTTGGAAGTTCTTTATAATACAGATATATCGCTTTTGTCGAATCTGTCTGATTTTCATTCTCTGAAACGATTACGGAAGTTTGATTATAGTCGTAGGTTTGATTTTCATCAATATCATCGGCAAACAAAACGGAAAAAAACAAAGACAAAAAAATACCGATGATATTTACAGATTTCACTACCCCAAAAACCCTTCAAGCATTTTAACACCGTCATCACTGCCTAAAAGCTTTTCCATAGCCCTTTCAGGATGCGGCATAAGTCCAAAAACATTTTTCTCTTTGTTGCATACTCCGGCAATCGAATCAACACTGCCGTTTGGATTTGAAACTTCTCCGTTTTTATCACAATAAGTCAGCAAAACCTGTCCATTGTCCCAAAGCTCTTTCAAACCGTCATCATCTATATAGTAATTACCGTCATGATGTGCTATAGGTATGTTTACTATATCTCCGACATTCAGTTTTTTTAAAAAATCGTTATTGTTGTTTTCAACTTTTAAATGGTGGTGTTTTGAGATAAAATGAAGATTTTCATTTCTTTTTAAAGCACCGGGAAGAAGTCTTGATTCGGTAAGTATCTGAAATCCGTTACATATACCAAGAACTCTTCCCCCTTTTTTGGCATAATCTTTGACACTCTCCATAACGGGAGAAAATTTTGCAATAGCACCGCTTCTTAGATAATCTCCGTAACTAAATCCTCCAGCTACCACAATCAAATCATAACCTGCATTGACACTCTCTTTGTGCCAGATTATATCTACATCACAGCCAAGTTTTTTAAATGCATACTCTGTATCATACTCACAGTTGGTTCCGGGAAACTGTAATACACCTACTCTCATGACTCTACTTCACTATCTCTATGGTATAATCTTCTATAACAGTATTTGCAAGAAGTTCTTCACACATCTTGGAAACCTCATCTTTTGCTTTGGCTTCGTCATTTTCATCAAGCTCCAAGATTATCTGCTTGCCGATTCTGACATCATTTACACTGTCAAAATGAAGTGAAGAAAGTGCATGGTGAACTGCTTTCCCCTGTGAATCAAGAACTCCCGGTTTTAAGTGAACATTTACTATAGCTTTCATTTTAACCCTTTAAAATTCTGTTTAATACTTCTTCATAGGCTACTTTGACATCGCCTATACCTTTTCTAAATCTGTCCTTGTCCATACTTTCACCTGTTTTAGCATCCCAAAGTCTGAAATTATCCGGACTCAGTTCATCTATAAGGATAATGTTGCCGTTTGTATCTCTTCCAAACTCAAGCTTGAAATCAACCAAAATCAAATCTCTTTCTTTATAAAACTCTTTTAGTATCTCATTTATCCTTCTTGCCATGTATCTTATGTATTCCAACTCGCTTTGGTCTTTTACAAGTTCAAGTATAAGGCAGTGCTGGTCATTTAGTTTTGGGTCACCCAGTTCATCGTTTTTATAGTCAAACTCAACCAAAGCAAACGGAAGCTCTTTGCCGTTTTCTATACCTAGATTTCTGCTTAGACTTCCTGTTGCTATATTTCTAACGATCACCTCTATCAAAATAACATCGCATTTCTTCATAACCATATGGTTGTCATCTATCATATCTACAAAATGTGTAGGTATCCCTTTGTTGTTTAGATATTTAAAAAGCTCTGTTGAGATTTTGTTGTTTAATGCACCTTTGCCACTCTCGCTTGATTTCTTTTCACCGTTAAATGCAGTCAGATCATCTTTAAACTCTGCTATAACAAGCCCAGGATCATCTGTTGAATATATCCTTTTGGCTTTACCTTCATACAGTAACTCTTTTTTCTCCATCATATCCCTTTTGAAATGATTAGCGCACGAACTATGTCAACACCCTCTTTTAGTTGCAAATCTTTTTGCAACTGCTCATCTGTGATTATTTTTTTGTTGTCTTTTTTCTCTTTGTTTATCTTTTTCTTCTCTTTTTTATCTATCTTAGCAAGCTCGTTTTGCAGATGTTTTTTAAGCTCTGCTTCTTTTATCATAAACTCGTTTTTTCTTATCTTTACTTCACCGGGATGAACAACTATGTCAGGTGTTACACCTATGGCCTGTATGGTTCTCCCGCTTGGCAGGTAGTATCTTGCTATGGTTAGTTTAACAGCTTCTGTTTCGGTTATAGGAAGAACAACCTGGACACTTCCTTTTCCAAAAGTTTTCTCCCCAACTAAAACCGCACGTTTGTGATCTTGCAATGCACCGCTTACTATCTCGCTTGCACTTGCACTTCCACCGTTTACCAAAACAACAAGTGGTTTGTCTGTAATGGTTGCACCTTTTGTGGCTGTGTATTCTCTGTCGTCTTTTTTGTATCTTCCTTTTTGTGAAACTATAACACCTTTGTCAACAAACAGATCAACAGTTCCGACTGCCTGGTCCAAAAGTCCGCCTGGATTGTTTCTAAGGTCAATTATAATCCCTTTAGCCCATTTTGAGTTTCTTATGGCTTTTCTTACACCCTCAACCACTTTTTTGTCAAAGCTTGTTATCCTTATATAAAGTATATCATCACCGATCTTTTTTGCATAAACAGACTGTATCTTTATCACACCTCGGACTATATGAAAATTTAACGGCTTATTTACACCTTCTCTGACTATGGTAAGATCAATCGGTGTTCCAACCTTTCCTCTCATAAGAGATACTGCTTCATCTATAGTCATGTTAAGAGTTGATTTGTCGTCTATCTTTAGGATAATATCGCCTGCTTTAAGTCCTGCTTTGTCTGCAGGTGTTCCCTCAAGCGGAGCTATAACGGTCAAAGCTCCGTCTTTCATCCCCACGGTTATACCAAGACCGCCGAACTCTCCGTTTGTCTGAACTTTGAGATTTTGATAATCCTCTTTTGTAAGATAGGCAGAGTGTGCATCTATGTTTGTCATCAAACCTTTTAGGGCTTTTGTTATTATCTCATCTATAGTGAGTTTATCCACACCGTATTTTTCAACTATGCTCACAACTTTTGTAAATTTTGCATAGGCTTCAAGTCGTGAGACCTCTTTTTTCTGTTCTCTTGTTAGTCTCTCTTTTGCAAAAAGCGAAGAGTTTAAAAAGAGCAGAACAAATGTGGTAGATAAAAATCCTGCTATAAAATATTTTTTCATAGTCATATACCTTTCTAGGCTTAAATTTTCGTAATTATAGTAAAAAGATGTTAAAATACCAACCAAATTTCTAAAAAGGATTGTTTTGGATAATATAGTCCTGATCGGTTTTATGGGTGTCGGAAAAGGAACGGTTGCAAGAGAAATTATAAAGATCTCAGACTACATGGCTATAGACACCGACGACATCATAGAGAGTGCGGAAAACAAAAAGATTAAAAAAATTTTTGAGGAAAACGGCGAAAAATACTTTAGAGAACTGGAGAAAAAAGTCGCCCTCTGGCTTGAAAAGAGTGTTAAAAACACGGTAATTTCAACCGGAGGCGGTTTTTTCATGGTTGATAATTTAAAAAAAATAGGTAAAATTGTGCTTTTGGATTCAGGATTTGAGGATATACTGCACAGGATCAAATCCCATCCCAATGCAAAAAAGAAACTGAAAAAAAGACCATTGCTTAAAGATTTGAAAAAAGCAAAAAAGCTTTTTGAAGAAAGAAGACCGGCTTATTTGAAAGTTGCTGATATAGTTATAGATGTAACAAACAAAGAGCCGAAAAAAATTGCAAAAGAAATTCTAAAAAAGGTAAACGGATGAAAAAACTGTTTGTTTCGTTAATGTTGGTTATGAGTGCAAGTTTGTTTGCAGATGGTATCCACTGGAGCAAAACCATATGTGCCGCTATTGAAAAAGCAAAAAAAGAGAACAAACCCATTATGTTTGTTGTTTCAAGACATACATGCAAATACTGCAAAGTTTTAAAAAACACAACTTTTAAAGACAAAAGGGTTATAAAAAAACTGAACAAAGATTATGTTACCGTTATAGCATGGACCGATGACGGAGACTTCGTTCCGCCGGGTCTTTATCCAAACGGAACTCCTGCTATGTGGTTTTTGTATAAAGACGGTTATATGATGTATAGAAATCCGGCAGTCGGAGCAATACCGGCAGATGACTTTGTAAAAATCCTTGATGAAGTGAAAAAAGCTTTTGACGATATACAAAAAAGAGAGAAAAAAGGCAAAAAATAATGTTGTTTATCAAAACGACAGATGACAAATTTGAGACAAAATTCAACGAACTCCTTAAAAGAGGTAAAGTTGATATAAAAAATGTATCCAAAATTGTTGAAGATATACTTGAAGATATAAAAGAAAACGGTGATGTAGCTCTTTTGGAACATATCTCAAAATTTGACAAATGGGAGCCAAAAACAGCGGATGATTTAATGATAGACAAATCTTTGATGAAACACTCCTATGAGAAACTTGATGAAAAGTTAAAAAAAGCTTTGCATCTGGCTTACGATAGAATCAAAAGCTACCATGAAAAACAAAAGCCCCAAAGCTGGATAACAACAGAAGAAAACGGCACTATTTTGGGTCAAAAAGCAACTCCTGTTGACAGTGCGGGTCTTTATATACCGGGTGGAAAAGCGGCATACCCAAGCTCACTTCTTATGAATGTAATCCCGGCTCAGGTTGCAGGTGTCAAAAAGATAGTAGTAACAACCCCCACACCGCAAAACGAGCCAAACGAGCTTTTGCTTGCGGCTTTGTATCTGTGCGGCATAGAAGATGTTTACAAAGTCGGAGGTGCAAGTGCCATAGGAGCTTTGGCTTACGGCACACAGACCATACCGAAAGTTGATGTTGTAACAGGTCCGGGCAATATATTTGTAGCAACTGCAAAAAAGATGGTTTTTGGGGAAGTAAACATAGATATGATAGCCGGACCGAGTGAGATCGGTGTTTTGGCTGATGAGAGTGCAAATCCAAATCATATAGCCATAGACCTTCTTTCACAGGCTGAACATGATGAAATGGCAAGCTCAATTTTAATAACTCCTGATGAAGAGTTTGCTTTAAAAGTAAAAGATGAGATATTTGCATGGCTTGAAAAACTTCCAAGAAAAGAGATAGCCACAAAATCCATCAACGAAAGAGGAGCCATAATCATCTCAAAAGATATGAACGAAGCCATAGGACTTATGAACAAGATAGCACCCGAGCATTTGGAAGTGGCAACATCCAATCCTTTTGAACTTTTGCCTTTTATAAAACATGCCGGTGCTATATTTTTGGGACACAATACTCCTGAAGCCATAGGAGATTATATAGCAGGACCAAACCATACCCTTCCAACCGGCGGAACGGCAAAATTTTACTCACCTTTGGGAGTTGAACATTTTATGAAAAAAAGCTCCATCATATCTTTTAGCAAGCAAGCTGTTAAGGCCATCGGTAACGAATGTGCAATCTTAGCTGATACTGAAGGATTAAATGCTCATGAGCTTTCAGTAAGAGTGAGGATTGAGGATTGAGTTGGTAGTGATAATTATTATCATCGCGGAATTCACTACTCACTACTCACTACTCACTACTCACTACTCACTACTCACTACTCACTACTCACTACTCACTAC
>WFOM01000016.1 GCA_015488075.1 Helicobacteraceae bacterium
ATACATTATTTTGTAACAATTGCAATAGAAACTCTTAAAATTTCTTTATGTTTTTTTATAAAGTCATTTAGTTCATCAAGTTTTAAATTTTGTATAAGTTTTAGTTCCTCTTTTGTGTATCCGAGTTTATGGCCTTTGTAATACTCCATAAAAGCTCTGTTTAGTCTTTGTTGCATACTTTCAACTCTAAGAGGTTCGCTTCCAAGCAGAAATTTTTTAGCCTGTTGCAGTTCCTCTTTTGTAACACCGTTTTGGACAAATTCTTTTATGGTTTTTTTTGTTAGTTTTATGGCTTTGTCTTGGGATTCGAGTTTTGTTTGCATATATCCGCTGAAATAGCTGTATGAGTTGTTTATGCTTACTCTGGCATAGGCTGAGTATGCAAGTCCGTTTTTGACTCTTATAGTCTCCATAAGTCTGCTTCCAAATCCGCCGCTTCCGAGTATAAACATGGCAACTTTGGCTTTGTAGTAGTCTTTGTCGTCAACTTTTAAGTAAAAGGGACTTCCAAAGTAGATATATGCCTGTTTTGTGTCTTTTTTAATGATTTTGGTTTCTTGTTTGCTGCTTGCTTCAAAAAAAGGCAGTTGTTTGTTTTGCCCTTTTGGCAAAACAAATAAAATCTCTTTGAGTTTTTGTGTATCTTTGCTGTTTATATCTCCGCCTATGGTTATGATGGCTCTTGAATATACAAGATGCTCTTTTATAAAGTTTTTTATATCTTCAAGAGATATCTTTTCTACATCTTCAATATTTCCTGTGCTTTCATATGCAAGTGGTGTATCTTTGTAAAGGAGTGATTTTAGTTCTTTGGAAGCTATATAGTCAAAGTCATTTTCTTTTGATTTTATATAGCCTATAGTGTCTATTTTGACTTTTTTTAGTGCTTCTGTTGTGAGATTTGGATCTGTTAATAGCTCTTTTAATCTTAATAATGCTTCGCCAAACTGCTCTTTTAGACAACTTACTTCCAAAACAAAAGTTTCCGTCCCGCTGTATGCGGATATATGTATAGCTTTTGATTCAAGAAGGTTTGCAAATTTTGTGGAACCTAGTTTTTTTGTTCCTTCGTTTAGTATTTTTGCAGTAAGTTTTGAAACTCCGTGTCTGTTTTCATCGGCGATGTATCCGCTGTATCTGAAGATTATCTGAAAAGAGACTATGGGAAGTCTGTGGTCAGTTTCTTCAATAAGCGGGATATCTGTGTTGTTTATATTTATATAACTCAGTGTTGCAGCCATTATCGTTTGTCCTATAAGTAAAATTGAAACTAAAAATTTTTTCATCAAGCCAAAACCTCTAAAACATTGTATGCGGTGTCTCGTATAGCCGGTGTTTCTCCCAGATCTCTTATAAGTCTTGCCATCTCATCTTTTGCCATCCTGAAACTTGCTCCCGCACTTCTAACAACATTTTCCTCCATCATGGTGCTTCCAAGATCGTTTGCACCGAAGTTAAGTGCCATCTGGCCTATATACGGTCCTTGTGTAACCCATGAACTTTGTATGTTTGGAACATTGTCAAGATACAGTCTTGCAACTGCCAAAAGGCGAAGATATCTGTTGGATGACGGTTTTGGCAGGTTTGGCAGTATTTTGGCAAGTTCGGTGTTTTTTGACTGAAAACTCCACATTATAAATGCTCTAAATCCGCCTGTTTCATCCTGAAGGTTTCTTACTCTTTGTAAATGCTCTATAATCTCTTCATCGCTTTCAACCGTTCCATACATCATGGTTGCGGTTGATTTTATACCGAGCTTATGGGCTTCTTTGTGGATGTTTACCCATACATCCGCATCTATTTTTCTTGGTGCTATGATGTCTCTGACTCTGTCGTTAAGTATCTCAGCTCCTGCACCTGGGATTGAAGCAAGCCCTTTTGCTTTGAGCCTTGCCAAAACCTCCTGCACCGAAATCCTTGAGACTTTTGCTATAAAATCTATCTCAATGGCACTAAAACCGTGTATGGTTATTTGAGGATATTTCGTATGTATGTGTTCAACGAGGTCTTCATACCATTCGATTTTTAGTTTTGGATGCACCCCTCCTTGAAACAGTATCTGGGTTCCTCCTATGGCCAACAGTTCATCTATCTTTTTGTCTATCTCTTCATAGCTTAAAACATATGCATCTTCATCTTTTTCGTGTCTGTAAAATGCACAAAATTTACAGTCCACCCAACATATGTTGGTGTAGTTTATGTTTCTATCTATGATAAAAGTGGTTATACCGTCTGGATGCAGTTCTTTTTTTCTTTGTGTTGCAAGGCGACCCAGTTCTTTTAAGTCTGCATTTTTGATGAGGTAAAGTGCTTCTTCGTTTGTCAGTCTTTTCATTTAAACTCTACCTATTAAGATTTTTATCATTTTATTTGGATTTTGTCTTAAGTCCAAAACAGCAACAATAATAACAATATTATCAACTAAATTATAATATATGGCAAAAGGAAATCTTTTTGATAATAATCTGTATAAACCAAATACTTTTTGATGGATTCCGGCATACAGCCATAAAGACTCTATGTCAGATATTATAC
>WFOM01000017.1 GCA_015488075.1 Helicobacteraceae bacterium
GTGTGAGCCGACAAGAGGCTCAAAATGAAATTAATTGAAGACTTAGGGATGCAACTACCCACAAAGACAAGCAAAAGAAAATATAGGTATGGCTTGTTTGAATGCCCTATATGTTTAACTCATTTTAGAGTTATGACAAAAAGCGTTACTTCAAACCATACAACAAAATGCAGGAAATGTTCTAGTTCTATCCAAGTTAAAAAAGCAATAGATTCATTTGGTGAAAAAATATCTAAAGAATCACTTAGAGATGCTTACAATTATGCTGACGGTAAACTTTTTTATAAGAAAAAATTGTCGATGAATGTAGAAATTGGAGACAAAGTAGGATGTGCAAACAAATTGGGATATATAAGAACAAAGATAAATGGAAAGTCTTATGGAGTGCATAGGCTTGTATGGATGTATTTTAATGGGGATTTTAAAGGAGATATTGACCATATTGACCACAATCCATCTAATAATAGAATTGAAAATTTAAGAGTGGTTACACATATTGAAAATTGTAGAAATAGAGGAATGAGGTCTGATAACACAAGTGGAGTTAATGGTGTAATGTGGAATAAAACAAAAAACAAGTGGGAAGTGTATTTGTCTAATAAATATATTGGAAGTTTCTTAAAAAAACAAGATGCAATATTATGCAGAACAAAAGTTGAAAAAGAAGCAGGGTATCATAAAAATCACGGGAAAGAGGTATAAATATGTTAAAGATTGTAAATGGTGGAAAATTACCAGAAAAAGCAACAAAATATTCGGCTGCGGTGGATTTGTATGCGAGCGAGGATGTAGTTATAGGTGCAGGGGAAACTAAAACGGTAGGGCTTGGAGTGTGTGTTGATGAGGACTTTTTTATACATGGACTAACAACAGTTAAAGTGGGAACTGATGGCAAAATTGAAAATGAGGGGTATGATAATAGTACCTATGTTTTTTTAAAAACACACTACCTTGAACTCCATCCACGAAGCTCATTAAGAGCAAAAGGGCTTATTGCAGGTGTCGGGGTAATAGATTTGGACTATAAAGATGAGATTAAGATTGTTATACATAATCCCATAAAAAGTATTGAATTACTTGATAGAGATATTTTGTTTGCACAAGGTTATGGCTCATCTACTTTAACAGGTTTTGAAAATGATGAATTTGAAATCAAAAAAGGCGATAAAATAGCTCAAATATTGCTCAAAGAACACAAAACATATCTCTTAGGTATAGAGAGCGATAAAGAGCGTCTGGGCGGATTTGGGAGTACAGACAGATGAAATGGTTTAAACACGACTCGGATGCATCGTTAGATGCTAAATTGCAAGAATTGCTACTTGATTATGGTGCAAAAGGGTATGGATTGTATTGGTATTGTGTTGAATTGATAGCCAAAGAGGTTACTCCAAAAAACTTTACTTTTGAGCTTGAACACGATGCTAGGATAATAGCAAGAAACTTAAATCTAACTCCAAAAGAAACTATGGATATGATGCATAAAATGGTGAAACTTGGGCTTTTTGATGTGCATAATGAAAAGATACGATGTATAAAACTTGCTTATAGGTTAGATGAGTTTACAAGAAAAAATGCAGACTTAAATCAAGTGTTAAAAAGCTTTAAAAATCAAGACTTTATCAGGAGTGAGTCAGGAGTGAGTCAGGAGTTAGTCCAGACAGTATCCGAACATACTCCTGAGACACTCCCACACAGAAGAGATAAGAAGAGAATAGAAGAGAATAGAAGAGATAAGATTAGAAAAGAAAAGAATAATATATATAAGGCAAAATCTCAAAAAGAAAAAGATTTTTTCTCTCTCACACAAAAAGCTCAATATGAAAATCTCTCAAAAGAGTACAAAGAGAGACTAAAGGCAAAAATACTTTTACTTCACGATGGATACAGGTATGAGGATTTTATAGATCAACTCATAGCTAAAGGCTACACATACAAAAACTTTTATGCGGCTTATATCAGTTGGTTTAAAAAAGATGAATACTTTGTAAAAAGAGATTTGAAGCATATCAAGGACGAAGAGATAGACGGTATCACATATAAAGTCTTTAAACACGAGGACTATATATATGCAATCAACCCTAAAACCTTTGAAATGTTACCACCTAAGAAGTATGAGAGAAAAGTTATAGAGCCTGAAGTTGTAAAAGAGACTACAAAAAGAGAGATAGACCTATCATCAGTTATCAAAAGGATGTGATATGGAATTTTCAAAGTTAGAGATAGACTTAGCTAATGAGTTTAAACTCACTCCAATGCAAATAAGGGGCTTTATAGATGCTTTTAGGTTTATCGATAGATTTTCTTTTGTGAAGAGTAAAGATGAGCTTAATCAGCTTTGTATGGAGATAGCGGGAGCAAAAGATAAAAAAAGACACTACACATACATAAATATCCCGGAGATGTTAAAAAAAACTATCGGGATGTTTTTGGAAAAAGGAAAAAGTGTCGGGAGCTTTTACTGCACATTGAGGCTTGAGAAAAATATCAAAACTTTCATCAAAGAGTGTCTTAATAAAAAAATTCAACCAAAAGAGTTTTATGCTGAGGGGATTATCACTTACAAAGAGTTAATGAGAGAGCCAAAAACGGATATGACTTCAGAAGAGATAACATTTACTTAATTTTAGAGGCATAGGAGCGACACAGAGAGCCAAACGGTGCTAAGGTAGGGTAAA
>WFOM01000018.1 GCA_015488075.1 Helicobacteraceae bacterium
ACAAACCGGCTATCTACTGGTATGAAAAGATGATAGAAGCTGTAAGCGACGGTGATTTGGACAAAGCAGACAGCTACTATACATCTTTACAGAGTGAGCATATAGCTTCACCTCTTTTGCCTGAAGCAACTGTCATAATGGCACTTGCACATATGTATAACGAAGAGTATCTTTTGGCAGAGCATTTTTTGGATGAGTATATGCTCAGATATGCTTCAGACCCTAGCGACAAAGAAGAAGCCGAATATCTGAAGGTAAAAGCAAAATATCTCTCTCTTCCAAATCCAAGAAGAGACCAGAAGTTGACCGATGAGGCTATAGAAGAAGCAAAGAAATTTTTACAAAAGTATCCAAATTCACTGCATTACTATACTGTAAGCAGTATGCTAACCAGGCTTTACCTTGCCAAAGCGGTTTTAAATGAAACCATTGCTTCACTGTATGACCGTATAGACAAGCCAAAGTCGGCAGAGTATTACAGAGCAAAAGTAAAACAAAAATGGATAAACTGGGATGAGATAGACAGAGATACAACCCCCTGGTATCGTGAAATGTTTGAAGGGGACGGCAGTAGCAGCTGGTATGAGTTTCTCATCCCCGATACAAAAAGTGTAGTTTCAAGAAACTCAAACAAAGAGGATATAAATGAAGATAAATAATTATGATGAATTTCCAACAGTTTTACCTATAATAGCAGAAGACGATATATTTTTATACCCGTTTATGATCTCTCCTATATTTCTGGGAGATGACAAAAATATACTCTCAGCCACAAAAGCTATAGAAGAGCATACCATGATAATGGTTGTTCCTACAAAACCGGGACATGAAACAAAAAGAGGTTTTGAAGATATATACGATGTCGGTGTTGTGGGAAGTGTTATGAGAAAAGTATCTTTGCCTGACGGAAGGGTAAAAGTGCTTTTTCAGGGTATGGCAAGAGCAAGGATACTTAAAGAGGTAAGCGACAACCCGCTTATGGCTGAGGTTGACATCATACACTCTACTGAGATAAGCGAGATAAAAGCTGATGCCATACTAAGCATAGTAAAAGAAAAAGTAAGAAATCTTTCACAGATCACCAACTACTTTCCGCCGGATATTTTAAGGACCATAGAAGAAAGCAGTGACCACAACCGTATCATAGACCTTGTTGCAAGCACCATAAAACTTAAAAAAGACCAGGCATACAGACTCTTTGCAGAAGCTGACACCGAGCAGAGATTTTTCCTGCTCATAGACTATCTTATAGAAGAGATAGAAGCCAACAAACTTCAAAAAGAGATACGAAACAAAGTTCACACCAAGATAGAAAAAGTAAACAAAGAGTATTTTTTAAAAGAGCAGTTAAAACAGATACAAAAAGAACTCGGTGTTGATACCGCAAGAGATGAAGAGATAGAAGAGTATAAAGCCAAGCTTGAGGCCAAAAAAGAGAAGATGAGTGAAGAGGCTTACAAAGAGATCAAAAAGCAAATAGACAGATATGCAAGGATGCATCCTGACTCTTCAGATGCCTCTATGACGCAAACTTATCTTGATTTTGTGCTTGATATACCTTTTGGGGAATATTCTAACAAATCTCTTGATATAAAAGAGGTTCAAGAACAGTTGGAGAAGGATCATTTTGGACTTGAGAAACCAAAAGAGAGGATAACAGAGTATTTTGCGGTAAAAGAGCTTTTGGAACTAAGAGGAAAAAACGAAAAAAGCAAAGAGGGAGCCATACTTTGTTTTGTGGGACCTCCTGGAGTAGGAAAGACTTCACTTGCAAACTCCATCTCAAAAGCACTTAAAAGAAAGCTTGTTCGTATAGCTCTTGGCGGACTTGAAGATGTAAACGAGCTAAGAGGTCACAGAAGAACATATGTAGGAGCTATGCCGGGCAGAATAGTTCAAGGGCTTATAGATGCAAAAGAGATGGATCCTGTAATGGTGCTTGATGAGATAGACAAGATGGGACTGACACACAGAGGAGATCCTACTTCGGCAATGCTTGAGATACTTGATCCGGAACAAAACCATGAGTTTAGAGACTGGTATCTTAACTTCAGTATAGACCTGAGCAATGTTATATTTATAGCAACCGCAAACGATCTTGGAAGGATTCCCTCACCTCTTAGAGACAGGATGGAGTTTATACATGTAAGCTCATACACACCAAATGAAAAGTTTGAGATAGCAAAAAACTACCTTATACCTCAGGAGCTTAAAAAACACGGCTTAAAAAGCAGTGAGGTTTCCATATCAAAACCCGCACTAAAAGAGCTTATACACTCTTACACAAGAGAAGCGGGTGTGAGAAATCTAAGAAGAAAGATAGCCGGTATGTGCAGAAAAGCGGCAAAAGAGCTGCTACAACATCCTGAAAAGTCAAAAATCTCCATCACACTTAAAAATCTGAAAGATTTCTTTGAAAAGCCTGTTTTTGAGATAGAAAAGATAGAAAAAGAACCGACTGTAGGTGTTGTAAACGGTCTTGCATGGACTGCCGTAGGCGGAGATGTGCTAAAAATCGAAGCTATAAGGATAAAAGGCAAAGGAAGTTTTCAGCTTACCGGAAGTCTTGGAGATGTTATGAAAGAGTCTGCAAGAATCGCTTTTAGTGTTGTAAAAACACTTATAGATACAAAAAAACTTCCTATAGACCAAAAAGAGATACCAAAAACCGCAAAAGAGATAGAAGAGAAGATAAAAGTAGAGCCAAGCGAAGTTTACAAAAGATATGATCTTCACATACATGTGCCAGACGGTGCTACACCAAAAGATGGTCCGAGTGCCGGTATAGCTATGGTCAGTGTTATAGCTTCTGTTCTTAGTTCAAAAAAAGTAAGAAACGATGTAGCTATGACAGGTGAAGTCAGTCTGGTTGGAAAAGTGCTTCCTATAGGCGGACTTAAAGAGAAGCTTATAGCCGCTCACAAAGCGGGAGTAAAACTGGCACTGATTCCGCAAAAAAACTATGAAAGAGATTTGGATGACATACCTGATGAGGTAAAAGCAGAACTTGCGATAAAACCTGTAAAACATATACAAGAGGTTATACAAGAGGTTTTGATTTGACAGAGATTAAAGATGAATGGACACAGGAGGAGTTTTTAAAAGCCAAAGAGGAGTATGGCAAAAAAGGTATCGATGTCGTTTTGGTAGATACCATACTAAACCCCATAGAAGGTGCAGAGAGTGTTACATACAACCCTTATGAAATGAAGAAAAACTACAAAGAAGGCACTGTGTTTGTCTTTTACTATGACACGGGCAAGGAGACAAAAGAGAGGCTGGATGAGTTTAAAAAGAAGTTTCCCTCATATCACTGTGTATCTTTAAAAGGGGGCAGAGGCTATTGGAGGAAATACAGAAGATGAAAAAAATTTTGGAAGAATTCATAACACTTGTAGAAGAGGGAAGATACTACGATGCCCATGAAGTTTTGGAGGATGTGTGGTATCCAAAAAGGTTTGAAGACTCAAATGAAGTCAGATTTATAAAAGGTCTTATAAATGCCGCCGTATCTTTTGAACTCTATAAAAAAGGAAGAGAAAAAAACTCAAAAAAAGTATGGCTAAACTACCTAAAATACAGACAGCTTTTGTATAAGATAAACTCAAAACACTATAACGAATATCACAAAATATCAAGAAAAGTGGAAAATCACCAAAAAAAATTGTATAATTCCAAAAAAATTTGATTGGATTAGATATGAAAAAGATACTTGTTGCATTGGCAGTTGTTTCTTCTTTGGGGTTTTGTGAAGAGCAAAAACTTCTAAACTCTCACATAGAGCTTGGTTATGTTCAAACCAAAGGTAATACAGATACTACAACTTTTGATCTTGACGGTAAACTTGACAAAACCGTAGATCTTCACAGCTTTGAGTTCAAATTTGATGCTATATACGGTGAAAATGGTGGAGTTCAAAATAAAAACAGATACACTCTTATAGCCAACTACGGTTACAAATTTTCATCAAGAGTGGGATTTACATATAACATTTCATATATAGATGACAAATTCTCAGGTTATGACTATCAGTTCGCAACCGGTCCCGGTTTGACATTTGATGCCTACAGTTCAGATATACAGCATCTTAAGTTTAAAGCGGGTGTATTGTATGCAAAAGACAGATTTGACAATGGAGGCATAAAGGAATACGGCTCTTATGCGGCTGTTATGAACTATGATATACAACTTTTGGAAGATCTAAAGTTTTTACAGGATTTGACATTTAAAGGTGATATGAAAACTTCTCAGAACTATTTTGTTTACTCAAAATCTTCACTTACTACAAAAATCTCAAACTATTTCTCGGCAGGGCTTAGCTACAAGGTAAACTATATGAATCTACCGCCACAGGGTAAAAAAAATACAGACACGACTTTGATGGCAAGTTTGATATTTGACTACTGATGATTAGGGCATTAGTTCTATTTTTAACTCTCCTTTCTTACTCTTTCGGGCTTGTCTCCATTAGACCCGCAGAGGTCGGAGAGCAAAAAGACAGTATAGAGGGCAAGCTTTATCTTGCCCTTTCAAATCAAAGAGGTGTTTCAGATACAGACAGTTATAAAGGAACATTTAAACTCTCTTATGACAGCAATACAACCTACCTTATATGGGGTGAACTTGCAGGTGCATATGCGAAAGCTAACGGAGTAAAAAACACCCAAAACCTCTATCTTCATCTAAGATATATACACAACATAACCTCAAAAGAGTTTGTTTATGAACTTTTTACCCAGATACAGGACAACAAGTTTAAAGAAATAAAAAACAGAAGCCTTGCAGGGGTAGGATTAAGAGCCAAATTTTTAAAAAACTTTATAAAAGATTTGGATTTTTTTGCAGGTTTTGGAGGATTTTATGAGTATATAGATTATCTCGATACCAAAAAAGACCCTGTTGAAAGAAACTTAAGGGCAAATCTTTATCTGGCGGTTAATTTTCCTTTTGAAAAACTAAACGACAAATCAAAACTGACTTTTACAAGCTACTATCAGCCAAGAGTTGACAAAGTAGATGACTTCATATCCTAC
>WFOM01000019.1 GCA_015488075.1 Helicobacteraceae bacterium
ATTTTATATAATGTCGCAATTTTATTTTGGAGAGCTGTAAATGAGTGAGGTTTTTACTTTTTTTGGTCTTATAAACGAAGACCATAACTTTATATTTATAACACATATGCTTCTTTCTGCTGCTATAGCTTTGGTTCTTGGAAAAATGGCAGTAAAAAATCTGCAGGTAGTTCCAAGAGGTATGCAAAATGTTATGGAAGCTTATGTAAGCGGTGTTTTAAAAATGGGCAGCGATGTTATGGGAAGAAGACATGCTTTAAAATATCTTCCTTTGGTTGCAACCATAGGGCTTTTTGTATGGGCTGCAAATATGATAGGTATTATCCCCGGGTTTGAATCACCTACTGCAAACATAAACATGCCTTTGGCACTTGCTATAGCCGTGTTTGTTTACTATAACTTTGAGGGTATAAGACTTCATGGCGTTGTAAACTATTTTAAACATTTTTTTGGACCTGTTTGGTGGCTTGCTTGGCTTATGTTTCCAATCGAGATAGTATCACACTTCTCAAGACTTGTCTCACTATCTTTCAGGCTTTTTGGTAATATAAAAGGTGATGATATGTTCTTGGCGGTATTGCTGATGCTTGCTCCTTGGGTGTTGCCGATAATTCCTTTTGGACTTTTGACTTTTATGGCATTTTTGCAGGCATTTATATTTATGATGCTTACTTATGTTTACTTAGGCGGTGCCGTTCAAGCTGACCATGTAGAACCGTAATAAATGAGTAAAAACCTTTTTAAAAAGATACACAGTTTTCTTCTTGGTGCATCGGTTAGTTTTATCATAATCGGTGCATCTTTGGTATTTATATTTTTTAAATCCTACAGTTTTGTTCTTGCTTTTTTGGTTACTTTCGTATTTTTTTATCTTTCTTTATTTTTGCTTTTAATGCTTGACAATTTCAAAACCCAAAAAGAGATCCTTGAAGAACTGAAAAAATCCTAAATTTACTTCTTTTTAAACCTTTTTTAGATAAAATCTCTTAAAAAACAAGGAACAGTATGTTTGAAACTATCATAGGTTTAGAGGTTCATGTTCAGTTAAATACAAAAACAAAACTTTTTTGTTCATGCCCTACAAGCTTTAATCACAGACAAAATATAAACACATGTCCAACCTGTCTGGCACTTCCCGGAGCTTTGCCGGTATTAAACCAGGAGGTTTTGCACAAATCTATACAGTTTGGAACGGCAATAGATGCGACTATAAATCAAGTATCTTATTTTGATAGAAAAAGCTACTTTTATCCTGATTCGCCGTCAGCTTATCAGATAACACAGCTTTATACTCCTGTGGTTGAAAACGGAAAACTGAGGATAGACTTTGAAGACGGAAGTCACAAGATTATAAGAATAAACAGAGCTCACATAGAAGCAGATGCAGGTAAAAACATACATGACGGAGATATATCTAAGGTGGATCTAAATAGAGCCGGAACTCCGCTTTTGGAGATAGTCAGCGAAGCAGATATGAGAAGTGCTGAAGAAGCTGTTTTGTATCTTAAAAAGTTACATTCTATCGTCAGATACATAGATATAAGTGATGCCAATATGCAAGAGGGAAGCTTCAGGGTAGATGTAAATGTATCTATAAGACCAAAAGGGGATGAGAAACTATACACAAGGGTAGAGATAAAAAACATAAACTCATTCAGATTTATTCAAAAAGCTATAGAGCTTGAAGTAGCTAGGCAAATAGAAGCATGGGAAGACGGCACTTATGATGAGGAGATTGTTCAAGAAACCAGACTTTTTGATCAAAAAACACAAACAACAAGAAGCATGAGAGACAAAGAGGAAGCGGCTGATTACAGATATTTTCCAGAACCTGATCTGAAAAAAGCAGTAATTACCGACGAGATGTTAGAAAAATACTCACAAATACCTGAACTTCCGGATGAAAAAGCAAAAAGATATGTGGAACAATACGGTATGAGTGAGTATAATGCAAGTGTTATCACCGCTTCAAAAGAGATGGCAAAGTTTTTTGAAGATATAATGGATGAGGGTGTAAGTGTTAAAAATGCCATAACATGGCTAACAGTCGAGCTTCAAGGAAGATTAAAAGGTGTAACTATAGAAAACTCTCCCGTTGATGCAAAAAAACTGGCTAAACTAATAAAAAGGATAGAGGATAAAACCATAAGTGGAAAAGCCGCTAAAGATGTGCTTGATTATCTGATGGAAAATGATGCGGATGTAGATGAAGCCATAGATAAACTCGGTCTTAAACAGGTAACAGATACAGGAGCAATCGAAGCTTTTGTAGATGAGGTTTTGTCCAAAAATCAGGACAAAGTTGAAGAGTATAAAGCGGGAAAAGAAAAGCTTTTCGGATTTTTTGTAGGTCAGGTTATGAAACTCTCAAAAGGGAGTGCAAATCCTCAGGCTGTAAATGAGATACTAAGAGAAAAACTAAAATAGATTATGCAAGGCATTATAAGTAATTTTTTAATAACTTTTGCTTATTATATAAAATC
>WFOM01000020.1 GCA_015488075.1 Helicobacteraceae bacterium
ATTTGATATAAACTTAAAAGGCTATTCTCCACAAGTTATGTATATTTTAAGAAAAGTGTAGATAAGGATATGTATGAAGATAGGTAATTTTGATTTAGAAAAAGACGGTGTGTTTATAATAGCAGAATTGAGTGCAAATCACAACGGAAGATTGGAAAATGCATTAAAAACCATACAAGCGGCAAAAGAGGTTGGAGCAAATGCCATAAAGCTTCAAACATATACTGCCGACACTTTGACACTTGATTGCGATAGTGATGATTTTATAGTCAAAGGCGGAACACTGTGGGACGGAAAAACATACCATGAGCTTTACAAAGAAGCTTATACTCCATGGGAATGGCACAAAGAGCTTTTTTCATATGCAAGAAATATTGGTTTAGACATATTTTCAACGCCGTTTGACAAAAGTGCAGTTGATTTTTTGGAACAGTTTAATCCAAGTGCCTATAAAATCGCTTCGTTTGAGATAACTGATTATGAACTTGTCAGATACATAGCATCAAAAAAACGACCGGTTATTATCTCAACAGGAATTGCAACCATAGATGAGATACAAGATGTGGTTGATATATGTAAAAGTGAAGGAAACAGCGATATAGTTTTACTTAAATGCACTTCGGCATATCCAGCACCTTTGGAAGATGCAAATCTAAAAACTATACCGAATTTGGAGCAGACTTTTGGAGTCTTTGCCGGTTTTTCGGATCATACATTGGGTATAACCGCTCCTGTTGCAGCTGTTGCTCTTGGAGCAAAAGTGATAGAAAAACATTTTATACTGGATAAAAGTATAGGAGGTCCGGATGCGGCTTTTTCTTTGGACAAAGAAGAGTTTTTACAAATGGTAAAAGCTGTCCGAGACACACAAAAGCTTTTGGGAAGAGTTGATTACAGTCTAAATGAAAAAAAGAAAAAAAGCAGAGAATTTTCAAGAAGTTTGTATATATCCAAAGATGTCAAAGCGGGAGAGGTTGTAACAAATGAAAACATCAAATCTGTAAGACCGGGTTTTGGACTACATCCAAAATACTTAAATGATATTTTGGGTAAAAAATTCAAAAAGGATTTCAAAAAAGGAACAAGAGTAAGTTTTGATATCATAGAATAAAGATAAACAAAAAAAGGACGATTTGTTAATCAAGAAAAACAATTAAAAAGGATTACTCATGCCTGGAACTATAAACTCTTTAGGGCTTGGTTCTGGTGTTTTAACTTCGTCGGTTATAGATAAGTTAAAAAATGCGGAAAAAGCATCTATTATAAAACCTATACAAAACAAAATAAAATTTGCCAGTCAAAAAAAACAGGCACTTGATTTGCTTTCATCTTTGATGACAACTTTAAAAGCAAGCACTTCATCACTTGCAAACGACACTATATTTCTAAACAGAACAGTAAATGGTAACAATAGCGGCATTTCTGTTACGGCGCAAGCAGGAACAGCGATACAAAATTTCAATATAAGCAATGTTATACTGGCTACCGATAATGTATTAGAGAGCGGTTCGTTTGCATCAAAAGATGCTTTGGTTGCAACAGGAGCAGGAAGTTTAAACATAAATATAAACGGAAAAGACTATACCATCAACTATGATGCCACAACAACTTTAAGCACTCTTAAACAATCTATTAATGACATAGCGGGGAAAGATGTAACGGCATCCATACTTCAAACCGGCAATAATACATTTTCTTTGATAGTGAAATCTGATGCAACAGGTAAAGACCAAAACATAACAATAACAGACAACGGAGGCGGTTTAAATACTGCTTTATACAGTAAAACATACAAATCCGGTGCTTTTGCTTCAAATACCGCATCTGTTTCAGCCATAGCCGGAAATGCTACTTTGACCGTAGGAACAACCACCACTACTATAAACTATACTGCAGGCATGACACTGTATCAGTTAAGGGATGCCATAAACAATGATGCAAATTTAAAAGGGAAAGCCGTTGCAAGCATTGTTCAAGAGAGTCCAGGTAATTTTAAACTGGTTATAAATCCAATAGGAACGGAAGACGGGCAAAATGTCACTATAGTAGATAACAGTGCAGGGCTAAATGCCGCTTTGACAACAGGTGCTACAAATACATCAGGAACTATGAATGAAGTTCAAAGTGCGCACGATGCTACATTTGATTACAACGGTATTTCATTGACCAGAAGCTCAAATACCATAAGCGATCTTATAGTCGGTGTTACAGTTAAGCTAAAATCAAACGGAGCAAGTGCAAATATTTCTATATCACAAGATAGAGAGCCTATAGCCAAAGAGTTGAAAAATTTTGTAAATGCATATAACTCAATGATAAAAGAGTTAGATAGTATGACGACCGCAGATATTAAAAAAGGGACAAGAGGTGTGTTTTTTGGGGATTCAAATATAAGAAATCTTGGAAGAGAGATAACAAAACTTATAAATGCATCTGATGTAAACGGGAATTCACTGGCAAATTTCGGTGTAGAAATTTTAAGAAACGGTCAGCTTAAATTTAACAGAGCATCATTTGATGCCCAAATGGACAAAGACCCTGAAAATGTCAGAAAATTTTTCAGCGGTGCTACATTAAATGATATGGGTATATTTGACAAGCTTGATAATAAACTAAATGATTATACAAAAGCATCTACAGGAATATTTGCCATACTTGGTAAGGGTATAAAAAACGAACAGGATTCATTGGATAAAAGTTATAAAAATGCTATGAATCTTTTAAACAAAAGATATGATACTTTGACACAGAGATTTATAGCATATGATTCACTTATAAGCAAGTTAAATGCTCAGTTTAGTTCATTAAAAATGCAGATACAAACAGCTATAAGTGCCAAAAATTAGTAAGTAGCCTGTGTTAAAGATAGCCGTTTTTTCATATGATGCCGGAGGAAGTGAACTTATAGCTTCTTTGGAGAAAGAAAAAGAAAGCAGATACAGTTTTTTTAATTTTTCACAAAAAGATGCTCCCTTTTTAAAAATTGTAGATGGTGATGTATTTGTTGAATCATCAAAAAACAATATTATAAAACAGCTCTTCAAAATAAAACCGGATATTATTTTGACTACAACCAGCTGGCAGACAAACGGTATTGATTTGTTTTTGGAGTTTGCAAAAGAGCATAATATAAAAAGTGTTTCGTTTGTTGATCATTGGACACCGTATAGAACTCGTTTTAGAGAAGTTTTGCCTGACTTTCTTGCTACTTTTGATAAAAAAAGTACCTTTAAAGCTATGCAAGAAGGATTTTCAAATGTCATCCAGATAAAAAACTATCATATTTATCATCTGTATAAACAATATAAAAAATTACAAAAAAATACATTTAACAGAGTTCTTTTTTTGAGTGAACCTACTTCATATGTTGCTTTAAAAAGGTTTGGAGACAAAAAATACTGGGGTTTTGATGAAACTGGTATATTTAAAGAGGTTAAGAGTTTTGCCAAAAAACTCGGTATGGATTTGCTTGTCAGACTTCACCCTTCAGACAACAAGGAAAGATACCTGCAAATAGACAAAAATATAAAATTTTCCTCAAACACACTTTTGGATGATATAGCTTCTGCAGAGATTATAGTAGGTATAGATACCATAGCGATGCACTATGCTTTTTTATTTGGAAAAAAAGTTATAGCTCTTATGCCTACAGACAAAAGAGAAGTGGTTGTGGATTTGCCAAAAGAAAATATAAAAAAATCACTTGAAAATATCGATATAAACAGTATAAAAACAACAAATCAAGATATTTTTTATGACAACGGTATAGATTTTGACGAATTTGTTTCAAGGTATATTTTATGAAGTTAAAATCTGCAATAATAGGTATGGGAAATATAGCCGCTTTTATAGATACACCGACAAGCGAAATAATAGCAAGTCATACAAAAGCATATATAAAATGTAGACAAACCGATTTGTGTTATGCTTTTGAACCTGACATAAACCAACAAGAGGCTTTTAAAAAAGTATGGGGGGATATAGTAGAGTTTTTGCCGGATATAGATTCACTTTTGGAAAAGAAACCGGATATTGTTTCCATAGCTTCACCCACTACATACCATTTTGAGACTATGCTAAAAGTTTTGGATTCCGATGTTAAGTATATACTTTGTGAAAAGCCTTTGGTATCATCGCTTGATGAGTTAAACGGTATAAATAGCAAACTAATAGATTCAAAAAAAAATATATCTGTAAATATTATAAGAGAATACGAC
>WFOM01000021.1 GCA_015488075.1 Helicobacteraceae bacterium
ATGTAGGATACTACGACCTTCCAAAATCTTCAAAAAAGCTTTTGTTGGAGTTAAAAGATATAGACACTTCAAGATATAATCAGATAGTAGTTATAGGTATAGGTGGTTCATCTTTGGGTATAAAAGCGATAGAGTCGATGTTAAAGCTATATACCAAAGATGCAAAAGAGATAATTTACTTGGAAAATTTAGACCCTATAGTAACCATAGACAGGTTAAAGCATATAAACTACAATGAAGCTTGTTTTTTTGTTATATCTAAATCGGGAACAACAATAGAGACTATATCTTTGTTTAAGACGGTTTTGGAATATTTCAAAGTAGATATAGACGGTAATGACAGATTTTATGCCATAACGGACAAAGACTCGGCACTTGATAGATATGCAACAAATCACAATCTAAAAACTTTTTATATACCAAAAAATGTAGGTGGAAGGTTTTCGGTTCTTAGTGCCGTTGGAGTTGTGCCACTTACTTTTGCAGGGTATGATTTGTATGATGTTTTAGATGAAGCTGAGAAGTTTTTAGGCTCATTTTTTAAGGGAAATCAATGCCACATACTTGATAAAGCATACTACTACTATAAAAACAGAGACAAATACAAAATGAACATCCTTTTTTCATACTCGAGTATGTTTGAGAATTTTAACAAATGGTATGTTCAGCTTTGGGGTGAGAGTCTTGGTAAAAAAGACAAAAGCAATGAAAGAGTGGGGCTTACTCCTATAGCTCTTATAGGTTCTATCGATCAACATTCGTTTTTACAACTCATCATAGAAGGACCAAAAGACAAAACCATAACTTTTATAAAGGTAGATGACTTTAAGATAGAGTTTGATATACCAAACATCTCGCTTGAGTTTATAGAAAAAACAGATTTTGTTAACGGCATAAGTTTTAACGAGCTTATAAATGCACAATGTGATGCTACAAAAGAATCTGTCATAAACTCAGGAGTAAAACCTGTAGATACTATAACACTTAGCAAAATGAGTAAGAAAAATATAGGTGTTTTGATAATATACTATGAGCTTTTAACTTCACTGGTCGGTGCTATGCTTGAGATAGATACTTACAATCAGCCGGGAGTGGAAATGGGCAAAGAGATACTTAAAAAAAGGTTTGAAAAGTAATGAGCTTAGAAAAATACATAAATCTGTTAAAAAAAGAGAACGAATTAAAGATAATAGACAAAGAAGTTGATATATATCTTGAAGCTTCTCATATAGCCTATGCGGAAGTTAAAAAAGGTGAAGAAGGCAAAGCACTTCTTTTTACAAATGTTGTAGATAGAAAAAACAATAAAAAGTTTCAAGAGAATGTTTTGATGAATCTTTTTGGCTCATACAAGAGGTGTGAGCTTGTATTTGGAAAAAAGATAGAATATGTGGCAGATGAGATAGAGAAGTTTTTACATCTAAAGCCACCTAGCGGTTTAAAAGAGAAAATCTCAATGGCAAAAGAGCTTTTTAGTTTAAAAGATATTTTTCCAAAAAGATTAAAAGGGGAAGGGGAAGCTCAAGAGGTTAAATTTTTTGATGATGAGGTGAATTTATACGATATACCGATTTTAACTACTTGGGAAGGTGATGGTGGGCCATTTATAACTATGGGGCAAGTTTATACCCAAAGTCTTGATGGAGAGATGGTAAATCTTGGGATGTACAGACTTCAGGTGTATGATAAAAACCATCTTGGTCTTCACTGGCAAATCCACAAAGATGCTTCACACTTTTTTGATCAGTATCACAAAGCTGACAAAAAGATGCCGGTCTCCATAGCTATAGGTGGAGATCCGCTATATACTTGGTGTGCAACCGCACCGCTTCCATATGGTGTAAATGAATTGTTGATGTATGGATTTATAAGAAGAACACCGGCAAAACTTGTTAAATCAAAAACCACTCCTTTGTATATACCAAAAGATGCAGATTATGTAATAGAGGGGTGGGTAGATCCGAATGAATTTAGGATAGAAGGTCCTTTTGGAGATCATACGGGGTATTATACACTAAAGGAGAGTTACCCTGTTTTAGAGGTTAGTTGTATAACTAAAAAGAAAAAACCAACTTATTTGGCAACGGTAGTTGGAAAACCACCTTTGGAAGACAAATATATGGGTTGGGCTACTGAGCGGATATTTTTGCCGCTTTTAAAAACCACTACACCTGATCTTATAGATTACCATATGCCTGAAAACGGAGTTTTTCATAACTTAATCATTGCTAAAATAAAAACACTTTATAAAGGTCATGCAAAGCAGATTATGCATGCTTTGTGGGGTGCAGGTCAGATGAGTTTTGTAAAACATGCTATATTTGTAAACGAAAACGCTCCAAAACTTACAAATTACGAGTCTTTAGCTATATATATACTTGATAGACTCTCACCAAAATCGCTTTTTATAAGTGAAGGTATAGTTGATGCACTAGATCACTCTTCACCCGAAGCTTTAGTAGGCGGTAAGTTAGGTGTTGATGTTACAAATGAGGAAAGAGTAGTAGATCCGCCTGAAATTTTAGAAGATAATGAACTTTTAAAAAAAGCTAAAGAGTTATGTAGTGATATAGTAGATATAAAACAATATTTCATAAGCACAAGAAACCCTTTGAGTGTTATAGCGGTTAATAAAAAAGTAAATATTAAAAAATATTTTGAAGCACTTTTACCTATAAGTTCACATTTAAGAGTAGTCGTATTTGTAGATAATCAAAAAAACGATATAAATAACCCGTATATGCTTATATGGAGAGTCGTAAATAATATAGATGCAAAAAGGGATATATATGTTTCGGGTCTTACTATAGGTATAGACGGAACAAATAAAAACTCTTTAGATGGATTTGAGAGAGAGTGGCCTGATGATGTTGAAGTTACTAAAAGTGTGGTTGATGCTTTGAAAGAAAGAGGCATTTGGGATTTGGATGAGAAGTTGTTTAACAAATATCAACTATAATATGGAAAATATTTTATTTATAAGGTTTATATAAACAAAAATTATGTATCATAATCAAGATATAATCACAAAAAGGGTGTTTATGAAAAAAGTTTTCATTATATTTGTGATGGTTTCATGTATAGTATCAAACCTTTTTAGTGCATCCGCATACAGAGGACAAAGGGAGTTTTCGAAACACTGTGTAAAATGTCACGGTCATCAAGATTTTGTCAGAAGTAAAACAAGAAGACAGTGGAAGAAATTTTTTGCAAAAAAAGGTAAAAGGCTAATAGATATACATTTAAAAAGTGAAAAAGCTAAAAAATCTCATAAATATTTCAAAAGCAAAAGATTTAGGAAAAAAGCAAAACATATAAGAAAATTTTTGATAGAATATGCAAAAGATAGCGGTAGAGCACCTGTTTGCAACAATTAAAACTCAAATAAAAGGCAGTGTATGATTTCATTAAAAGATTTTAATGATTCGCTGCTTTCTTTTTTAGATAATTCTCCAACACCCTTTCATGCTGTAAACAATGTAAAAGGTATGCTTGACAACTATGGTTTTGTTGAATTGTTTGAGGAAAACATCTGGCAGTTGGAATATGGAAAAAGCTACTATGTTATAAGAGATGATTCTTCTATAATAGCATGGCATTTTCCAAAAGACAGAGATGATTATATAATAGCGGGCAGTCACAGCGATTCGCCAAATCTGAAGTTAAAACCAAACCCTGTTTCAAAAGAGGAGGGATTGTATAAGTTTAATGTAGAGCCTTATGGTGGATTGCTTTTAAATCCTTGGTTTGACAGAGACTTGAGCCTGGCAGGCAGAGTAGAATACAAAGATGAAAAAAACAACTTAAAAACTGCTATAGTCGATTTTAAAGAGCCTTTGGCCGTTATACCATCACTTGCGATACATCTTGATGACAAAGCAAACAAAGACAAAACCATAAACAAACAAACAGATATATCTCCCGTGTTTTTAAACTGTATTGATCAATTTGATTTTGACAGATTTGTTTTAGAGAAGTTAAAAAAAGAGGGATATAAAGCTAAGGAAGTTTTAGCTTATGAACTAAGTTTTTATGATACCCAAAAAGCTTCTTATGTGGGTATGGAAAAAAACTTTATAACTTCTGCAAGGCTTGACAATCTTTTGAGTGTATATGTTTCACTTTTGGCTATATGTTCTGTTACACCTGATACACCTTTTATGATGGTAGTAAACAATCATGAAGAAGTTGGAAGTGAATCTGTAGCAGGTGCAAGCGGAAACTTTTTGGAATCGGTTTTAAAAAGAATTTTCAAAGATGATGAAAAATTTGCGATAATTGCTTCAAAATCTATACTTGTTTCATGTGACAATGCTCATGCCACACATCCCAACTTTGCTTCAAAACATGAACCTTCACATAAAATCAGGCTTGACGGAGGAGTGGTTATAAAAGTCAATGCAAACCAAAGATA
>WFOM01000022.1 GCA_015488075.1 Helicobacteraceae bacterium
AGCTAAAATCATATCGGCAAAAAATATAAAAGTTTATATAAAACTGTTATAATTTTGGAAAAAAAGTGAAAAAAATGGGAAAAAAATTACACATAGTCTCTCTTGGATGCACAAAAAATCTTGTAGATACAGAGGTGATGCTTGGCAGGCTTAAGAATTTTGAATTGACAGATGATAACGAAGATGCAGATGTCATCATAGTAAACACCTGCGGTTTTATAGAGGCAGCAAAAGAGGAGTCTATAAATACTGTCCTTACTTTGCACAACAACAGGAAAGAGGATTCTGTTTTGGTAATGGCAGGGTGTTTGAGTGAGAGATACAAAGAAGAACTGAAAGAGGCATTGCCAGAAGTTGATATATTTACCGGTGTAGGGGACTATAACAAGATAGATGAACTGCTAAAAGAGAAAAAAAGCCATTTCGAAGAGAAGGTTTTTTTAATAGACGGTGAAGAGAGGGTAGTTACAGGTTCAACCTACCATGCATATATAAAATTGAGTGAAGGATGCAATCAGCAGTGCTCTTTTTGTGCCATCCCATCTTTTAAAGGGAAGTTAAACTCAAGAGATTTGGACTCTGTTGCCAAAGAGGTTGAATCTTTGGTCAAACAGGGGTATTATGACTTTAGTTTTATATCACAAGACAGCTCTTCATACTTAAGAGACAAAGGTATAAAAGACGGTCTGGCATTGCTTATAGAGAGGATAGAACTCATAGAAGGTGTAAAAAGTGCAAGGATACTGTATCTTTACCCATCAACCGTTTCAAAGAAAGTTATAGACAAGATTGCTAACAGCAAAGTGTTTCACAACTATTTTGATATACCTATACAACATATAAACGATGATATGCTTCGTATAATGAAAAGAGGGTTTAACAAGGAAAAAACCATAGAACTGTTGGAGTATATCAAATCAAAACCAAATGCATTTATAAGAACAAGTTTTATAGCTGGGCATCCGGGTGAAGATGAAAAGGCATTCAACGAGCTTTGTGAATTTGCAAAAAGTTTTGGATTTGACAGGATAAATGTTTTTGCATACTCTGATGAAGAGGGAACTTTTGCATATGATTTTGAATACAAAGTAAGTCAGGAAACCATAAACAAAAGAACCGAAATTCTTGGCGAAATAGCAAAAGATGTTTTGAAAAAATCTCTGGAAAATGAAGTTGGAGATGAGTGCGATATAGTAATAGACGGTGAGAGTATGGAACATGAGTATCTTTTAAGCGGCAAAAAACTTATGTGGGCACCTGAGATTGACGGTGAACTTCTTATAAATGACAAAACCGGTGAAGATGAGTTGGAGTTTGGAAAAATCTACAAAGCAAAGATTACGGAAGTAGTAGGTGATAGCCTTCTGGCAACAGTATATAATGATAAATAAAAACATTTTGGATTTTTTAAGAGGTAAAAAAAACATTTTGGCTTTTTCTGCCGGAGTTGACAGCACTGCACTTTTTTTTCTCCTTTTGGACAACAGGATAGATTTTGACATAGCCATAGTTTATTATGGTATAAGAGAAGAAGCCAAAGATGAAGTTTTGTATGCAAAAGAACTGGCAAAAAGATACGGTAAAAAGATTTTTATAAAAGAGTCGGAAAAAATTTCAAAAAATTTTGAAGCAAGTGCCAGAGAGACAAGGTATGGTTTTTTCAAAGAGATTATCAAACAAAACGGTTATGAAAATCTGCTTACGGCACATCATCTCGGAGACAGGCTTGAATGGTTTTTGATGCAACTTACAAAAGGTAGCGGTCTGGTTGAACTTATGGGGTTTGACGAGATTGAAAAAAGAGACGGCTATAACTTGGTTAGACCGCTTTTGTATATGACAAAAGATGAACTCAAAAGCTATCTTGACAAAAAAGATATAAAATATTTCATAGACAAAACCAATTTTGACCAGAGTATAAAGAGAAACTATTTCAGACACAATTTTTCAGAGCCCCTTTTAAAAAAGTATAAAGATGGGATTAAAAACAGTTTTAGGTATCTAAATGAAGATAAAAGGCTGTTGTTTGAAGAGAGCAAACCAAACATTGTAAAAGATTTTTGTTACTTTGAGTCAAAATGTATCAGAAGCGATTTGGTAACTGTTGACAGATATTTTAAAAACAAAGGTATGGTTATAACCTCAAATGAAAAAGAGAGTATAAAAAAGAAAGAACCGACACAGATAAGTAGAAAAT
>WFOM01000023.1 GCA_015488075.1 Helicobacteraceae bacterium
ATATTGATGATGATTCTATTTTTAAATCATTTGGCAGCAAACTTCTCTTTATAGCAAAACTTAAAAAAAGATTTCCTTTTTTCCCTATCCATGAGTTGCCTCTTGAACCTATTCCGTCTGTTTGAAGCTCACAGGTAATTGCAACAGGCGGCTTTAGAGTGTCGTTTTTTATATTTTGTATAAGATATTTCTGAGTCGAATCTATTTCATCAAGACAAACTGTCTCCAACTTTCAACCTTTTGCCGTTTATGTATGAGTAAGCTGTAGTTTCTTTTTTTGAAGGTGCCTGAAGCGTATAAATATTTACAGAGCCTTTTGTGCATCCGACAGTTACATACTCCTCGTTTATATCCAAAATCTCTCCCGGAGTATTTGATGAACTGTCATCATTTAATCCAATCTTTTTTAATTTCAGTCCGCTTTCAAGAAAGATTCCTGGCCAGCTGTAATATGCTCTGTATCTGTTGTAAACATCTTTTGCATTCTCAAGAGTTACAACTCCGTCTTTTTTTGTTATCTTTTTGCAATAGCTGGCATTTTTTTCATCTTGGGGTTTTGGAGTATAACCGGAAAAGTTTTTTACAACATCCAAAGTCAAATCTTTTGCCATCAAACTCAGTCTTTCAAACAACTGTGGTGCAACTTCGTCTTTTTTTATATCTGTTTTGCTTATTTTTATTATATCTCCGGTATCAAGACCTTCATCCATAAGCATTGCCGTAACACCGGTTTGCTCATCACCGTTTAAAAGAGCCATCTGTATGGGACTTGCTCCCCGATATTTTGGAAGTATGGAAGCATGCAGATTTATACATATTTTGTTTTTTACAATCTCTTTTGGGAGTATCTGACCATATGCGGCAACTATTATAAAATCTACATCAAAATCAAGCACACACTCAATCTCTTTTTCATCTTTTAGTGTATAAGGCTGAAAAACAGGTATGTTGTGTGCTTTGGCCAAAACCTTTACGGGAGGAGGTGTGAGGATCTTTTTTCTACCAACCGGTTTGTCAGGCTGTGTATATACCCCGACCACTTCCAAAGTATTCTCTTCTATAAGACCGTTTAGGATAACTTTGGCATAATCAGGTGTCCCCATAAACAAAATCTTTTTCATGACAAAGCCTTAAACAAAGTTCCGCCTGTCTGTTTTGACTCAAGCAAAAAGTTTTTTGCATCATCCAGTTCAAATCCGCTGGCTAAAAATGTATCTATTTTGTTGTTTAGAAGAAAGTTTGCCGCTTTTAGTTTTGTAACTATCCCTCCTGTTGCATATTCACCGTGAGGAGTTACATCTTTGTTCAATTCGTTTCTCGGTATAGAGTTCATCAGTTTTATAGGTTTTGCATCACTGTATTTTCTTGGGTCTTTGTCATAATATGCATCTATATCTGAGAGTATAACCAGCATTTTTGCCTCTACTGCTTTTGTTATGTATGCTGAGAGCTGGTCATTGTCACCTACTACCAACTCATCGGTTGCCGTAGCATCATTTTCATTTACTATGGGAAGCACACCGTTTTCCAAAAGAGTATCTATAGTTGCTTTTACTCTGTTTAAATCATCTTCACTGTTTAGGTTTTTTGCAGTAACCAAAACCTGTGCGACTATTACATCAAACTTTTCAAATTTTTTTGCATATTTTTTCATAAGTATAGGCTGTCCTATGGCAGCTAAAGCCTGTTTGTTTTTTAAAACACTCTTGTCAAGTTTTATTTTTGTGCTGCCAGCTGCTACAGCACCTGAAGAGACAAGAACGACATCTTTTGTTTCTTTAAGTTTGGCTATAAGTTCAACAAGTGCTTTCATTCTATCAAGTGCAACACTGCCGTTTTGTGTTAAAACGGCACTTCCTACTTTTATAACAACTCTTTCTTTATTCATTCTCTTCTCTTTGTTTTTTTACAAGGTCGTTTAGTGCAAACTTGAGCGGTTCTATGTTTAAATGTGTTGCAGATGATATAGGAACTGTAAAATAAGGTTTTGATTTGTCCAAAACAAAATCATCCTGAACATAACTTGGCATATCATAGTCAAAACCGTATTTATTTGGGTTGTTTGGCTTTAATCCCAGACTTTTTATAAAATCATCAACTTTTTTCTGCAACTCTTCACGAGGCAGTATATCTGCTCTTGTAAGTGCTATGGCAAAATATGAATCATACAGCTTCTGGCTGAAGCTTTTAACCTCTTCTCTTAAAATATCATACTGCTCTTTTATATCTCTGTATGAAGCCAAGTCTATCATAAAAAGCAAAACATTTGTTCTTTCTATATGTTTTAAGAAATCAAGCCCAAGCCCTTTTCCTTCGCTTGCTCCTCCGATAATCCCGGGTATATCTGCCATCACAAAGCTTTCAAAATCACCGCTTTGGACTTTTCCGAGTTTTGGAGTAAGTGTTGTAAACTCATAGTTGGCAATTTCCGGTTTTGCATTTGAAACGGTTGAGATAAGTGTTGACTTTCCTACATTTGGAAAACCTACAAGCCCGACATCAGCTATGAGTTTGAGTTCAAGTCTTATCTCTTTTGTCTGCCCAGGTTCACCGGGTTGTGCATATGTAGGTCTTTGGTTTGTCGCAGATTTAAAGTGTGTGTTTCCAAGCCCGCCTTTTCCACCTTTGAGATACAAAAACTCCTCACCGTCTTTGGTAAGATCACATACAATCTCACCTGTTTCTTTATCGATTATCTGTGTCCCGGGAGGAACAACTATAACTTTTGCAGGTGCAGACTTTCCTGTCATGTTGTTTCCCATACCGGGTTTTCCGTTTTCGGCTTTTATGTGCATATTTTTATGAAATTTTGAAAGTGTATGTGTATTTTTGTCACAACGAAATACAATATCTCCGCCTTTACCGCCGTCACCGCCGTTTGGACCGCCTTTTATGACAAATTTTTCACGTCTGAAAGCAACACAGCCTGCACCGCCTTTGCCGGATGAAACCTTTATATCAACAGAATCGATAAACATTATATTTTCCTAAAATTTAAAAAGAGGTTGGAAGCTCAGCATAAAATGCTGAGGTGTGATTTATGCAGCAGGGATAACTGAAACTTGTTGTCTTTTTTTGTCTTTTCTTTCAAATTTTACAACACCGTCAACAAGTGCATATATAGTATGATCTTTACCCATACCTACATTTTTTCCCGGATGAACTTTTGTTCCTCTTTGTCTTATTATTATATTTCCGGCTACTACATTTTCACCACCAAATTTTTTAACCCCCAGCCTTCTACCTGCTGAGTCTCTGTTATTCTGAGTAGAACCCTGACCTTTTTTATGTGCCATTTTATTCTCCTATGCAGCTATTTTTGTTATTTTGACTTTTGTATAGTCTCTTCTGAAACCTCTTTTGGTTTTAGAATCTTTTCTTCTTCTTTTTTTAAAAGTTATAACTTTTCTGTCTCTTCCTTCGCCCAATACTTCAGCAGTAACTTTTGCACCTTCTACAAACGGTGTTCCTACATTCAATTCACCGTTGTTTACTGCCAAAACTTCTGTTATCTCGATAGTAGCACCTTTTTCAAGAGACATTTTATCCAAGTTTAATATGTCGCCTTCTTGAACTTTGTATTGCTTACCACCATTTTTGATTATAGCATACATCTATAGTTCCTTCTTTTTTGTGTGTTTTTTTAAAAAGTTTGGAATTATACACAAAAAAGGTTTAAGTTTAGATTAAACAAAAAACCAAATCTATTTATTTTCACAATTAATATTTGTTTAAACTAATATAC
>WFOM01000024.1 GCA_015488075.1 Helicobacteraceae bacterium
GTCTATGCCGTTTTTCTGACAAAAAAGATTTAGTCTTCTTTTTAGATGTTTTTTATGATATTCCCTGAAATCATATCCGTAGTTTTTATATATAACATCTGACAAATCTTTTATATTGTCATCAGAACATATATCACCTTCTTTGTTTTCATTTAAAAGTTTTGCCATATCATATATACTCAAAATATAGTCAAACTCTTTTGTTTCTATAGCATTTTTGGGCATATCTACAGCCTTGCACTCATGCAGTTGTTCAACAACTACAAAACCGCTGTTTTTTTGAACAGTTTTTAAAGCATCGCTTCCGTCTTTACCGTAACCGCAAAGCAAAACAGCCATAAACCTCTCTTTGTATTCATGGGACAAAGATTCAAAACTCACACTTACAGAAGGCCTTGAAAAGTTTACTTTTTTCTCATCTGTAAGATATATATAATCTGCTATTACTTTTAGATGTTTGTTTGGAGGAGCTATATATATGGTTGAGGGGCGAACCTTTGTATCTGATGATGCCATCACTACATCATACCCTTTTGCATATCTTTTTATAATTGTATCCAGATGGGTTTTTGCAGTATCTTTTTGATGTATTATGACAAAAAAAGTATACTCCGTTACTGTTATATTTTTAAAAAAATCTATAAGTTTTTCTATACTTCCGGCACTTCCCCCTATGGCTATATACTGAATCTGTTTTATATTTTTGTGTGTAAAAACATCATTTACAACCGGTTCATGGCTGAATCTTATAAAATAAAGATATCTAAGAAGATGTTTGTTGTAAACTTCTATCTTTTTTATAAACCTTTTGTTTTTCTCAAGAAGCAAAATCACATCATATTCTAAAAACTCAACCTCCTGCATAAAATATATCTGCAAAAATCTGTTTTTTAAAAAAATTTTGTTTAGATTCTCATATAAATTTTTTGTTGAGAAAACAGTTACACTCCATATATCATCTTTATAGCCTACAATAAAATCATTCAATTTTTTTTACCCACTCAGAGATGATTTTAAGCAAAAGCTTCATATTTACAGGTTTTGTAACATAGTCGTTAGCACCCAAAGATATGGCTTTTTTCCTGTCCTCATCCATATTTTTTGCACTTACGGCTATAACAGGTATATCAAGATGCAAATCTTTTCTTATCTTTTCTATGGCTTCATAGCCGTCCATAACAGGCATCATGATATCCATCAAAACAAGATCAAACCTTTCATCTTTTAACATCTGCAAAGCTTCCTCTCCGTTATATGCAGAAGATGTCTTTGCATTGTGTTCTGCAAGCATTGCATCCAAAACAAATATATTTTTGACATCATCATCTACTATTAAAATCTTTTTACCTTCTAAGTCTATGTCTGTATCATAGCTTTCATTATTATCCTCTTTTAATCTATCCAAAAACATATCTATCTCGTTTTTGTCTACAGGCTTTTGTAAAAAATCAGCTTCAAGTGCATCTGTAAACTCATCTTTGTTTCTGGCACTTACAATCAAAACAGGTATCTCTTTTGTTTTTGGATTTAGCTTTATCTCCCTTAAAAGCTCATCACCACTTGTATCCGGCAATCCAAGATCAAGTATAATACCTCTTATGCTGTAATTATCCAACAGTTTTCTTGCAGATGTGGCATCATTTGCAACAAGAACATCTTTACCTTTGTTTTTGATATATTCGTAAAGATATGAGGTAAAATCTTTGTCATCATCTACTATCAAAACAGCTTCTTTCAAATCATCTTTAAGTCTGTCATCAACAACTTCATCTTCAAGAGGAACTTTCAAACAAAACCTGCTTCCTTTTCCTTCAGTGGAGCTGAAACCTATGGTTGCATTTATCAAAGAGGCAAACTCTTTTGATATACTAAGACCAAGTCCCGTTCCACCGTATTTTCTACTTATACTTCCGTCAGCCTGAACAAATGCCTCAAAGATTTTTTCCTGTTTATCTTTTGGTATACCTATACCGCTATCTTCTATACAAAACTCTAAAAATTTATCTTTTTTATCTATTTGTAATTTTATAAACCCTTCTTTTGTAAATTTTATACTGTTTGATATAAAGTTTTTTAGTATTTGAGAAAGTTTTTTCCTGTCTGATTTGATTTTACCTTTGAAATTGTCTTCAAGAACAAACTCCAAACCTTTATGTTCTATCTGGTCTTTGAAAAGTTTTGTCAAATCATCTGTTATCTCTTGAGTATCAAACTCTTCCATATATACTTCAATCTTGCCTGCTTCAACTTTTGAAAGATCAAGCAAATCGTTTATCATATCCAAAAGCTCTTTGCCGGAGGCATTTATGGTTTTTAGCTTTTCTATCTGTTTTTCGTCAAGATTCTCTTTTGAATTGTTTGCAAGAAGTTCTGAAAGAAGTATGATAGAATTTAGCGGTGTCCTTAACTCATGAGATACATTTGATAAAAACTCACTTTTGTATCTGTTTGCTTCTTCAAGCTCTTTTTTTGCCTGTTCTAACTCTTTAAATCTGTTTTCAAGCTCTTTTTTGGAGAATTCAAGAGATTTTGATTTCTCTTCAAGTTCGGCATTTGCCTCTTCAAGCTGCTGTTGTTGCTCTTCCATTTGGGTATTTGCCTCTTCAAGCTGTTGTTGCTGTTCTTCCAAGACGGTGTTTGTTTCTTCAAGGATTTTTTTCTGTTTATTAAGCTCTTGGTTTGCTTTGTCGCTTATATCCAGCAACTCCCTTACTTTTTCATTTTGAAGTTCTGAGTGAAGCATAACAGAAACAAGCTTTCCGGCTTCATCCAAAAACTCCAACTCAAACCTGTCAAACCGATTCTCTTTTGAAATTTCTAGAACTCCCAGTATTTTTTCATTAAAATGTATGGCAAAAATATATGCAAAACTCTGCTTTTTCAAAGTTGTGGCAGACTTTATACTTATATCTTCTCCATCAATTATCATAGAACTTTTTTCATAACCGACCTGTCCTATTACCCCTTCTTTAAGTCTGAATATATCATCAAACTCTATCAGATAACAACCTGCAGGTTTTAAC
>WFOM01000025.1 GCA_015488075.1 Helicobacteraceae bacterium
CCTTCGTATAATATATTTATCAAAACAAACAAAGTAAGATGTCACTGTTTTGATGTTTTTTAAAAACTCATAGTTTTTGCTACAAAGCTAACAATAAACAAGCTTTTTTCCTTTGTGGATATTATACCACGATATTTAAACGTCTTGTGTTAGCTTTAATTACATCATCTATAGGATGTTGGAGGAAGTATATAACTTTACTCTGTATTTTGCGAAGCTATGAGATTTTACCAACACAAGGTTAAGGGGGATTGTATGTATTATGTTGGAGTTGATATTGCAAAAGATAAACATTATGTTTGTGTTTTAGATGAAGCAAAAGAATTAGTAATAAAACCTTTTAGTATCAGTAGTGATATAAAAGGTTTATTGGAGTTATTAAAAAAACTAAACAGTATTAGTTTAGATAAAACTTCTTTTTTAATAGGTCTTGAATCAACAGGTGCATATAGTGAAAACCTATATGAGTTTTTAAAAGAGTATGAATATAAAGTAATCATATTAAATTCATACCAAACAGCTAAATATAGAGACTTTAGCACAATTAAAAAAGTAAAAACAGATATGATTGATAGCTTTATTATAGCTGAATTATTAGCAACAGGCAAATATAAAGCAAGCTATATTAGTAATGATGAGTATAACTCTTTAAAGGTTTTAAATAGATTAAAAAAATCTATTGAAAATAAAATCAAAAATATCAAAAGAGAAATATCTACTGTAATTGCAGTATGTAATCCAGAAATAACTGAAGTTTTTCCAAATATATTCTCAAAAACAGTTTTAATACTTCTAAAAGAGTATCCAACTGCAACTGAATTAAAACAAGCTTCACCCGAAAAATTAGTAAAGCTTTTTAGAAAAGTAAAAGGTAATAACTTCTCTTTGCAAAAAGCAAAACAGGTGGTCTATAATGCCACAAATTCAATATATTCGGGTAAAGCTTATAAAGAACGATCTTTAATGATCAAATCATATATTAACATATTATTACTTTTACTTCAAGAAAAAGAAGAAGTTGAAGTAAAAATAAAAAAGTTTATTGATACTAATTTAGATACAGGCAATAATTCACCTATTCAAAATCTAAAAACAATACCTGGTATTTCAGACAAAACTATAGTTGCAGTTCTTTCTGAATGTGGCAATTTAAACAGATTTAACTCAGTTAAATCTTTCTTTGGTTATTTAGGTTTTTATCCAACAATCTATCAATCCGGAAAAACCTCTATTTCTGGCTCTTTAGCTAAAAGAGGTATACCTATTGCTAAACATGCTCTATATCTTGCTGCTGTTGCTTCAATTAAACATAACAATCAAATGAAAAAACTTTTTTACGATAAAGTCTCTAGTGGTAAATCTAAAAAAGAAGCTTTAATTATTGTTGCTAAAAAACTCGCTTCTATTATGTATGCAATATTTAAAAACAACACTACATACAATCCAAATAGAGTTTTTAATCAGTTTCATAAAAACTCTAATAAAACAACCTTAACTTTATAGCAAAAACAATGAGTTTTTAAAGAACTTAAACAATGACACCTTTTTTTAGTATTGTTTAATCATATAAATACTTAAGTTATTATCTTTAGATTTTAATCCAATCAAACCCTAAACTTCTTGAACTTAAGTATTTATAAAATCAAACTTTGTTTATTTTTGTAACCATACTCTATTCTCTATAAAAAATAGCCTCTACTTTAAGCTATCTTTTATAGGATGGTTTATGGATTGATTGTGATTACAAAACTTCTCGATATGCTTCTGGAGCTTGGCGGAGCTTCACTTGCCGTGCAGTCAAACTTGGCAACACCCGGTGCCGTAGGAATACCGCCAAAAGTGTTTGTAGAAGAGTTAAAAGATATACCGTATCCATTTAAGGTTGAACAGCTTATCGAAACACTTGTGAAGTTGTTTTCTATATACAGTGTTGCGTTATAGCTGTTTCCGACTTTTGCGGTAGGAAGAGTATCGTTTAAAAATCTCAGAGCTTTTTGGTTACATTTTAGTTTCTCTTTTAATTCCGAAAGAGTAACCCACTCTACAATATCATCATAATAGTCTGCATTATTTACGGGAGTTGTGTTGTCATCAACTTTTGTTTCGTATCTGTATGTTTTTACCGTATCTATACCCCCTATGTTTTTAACGGCAGTTTGCATATTGGCATTTGCACCTTCGTGAGCTATTACAAAAGCTATGTTGGATACGGTTTTTGTAGGTGTTATGATTTGTAGGTTTGTTGAGTTAAATATACATATATTGTTTGATGTAAATCTTGAATCATAGGCATAAAAAAGCGGATGGTTGTCTAGCTTTACGGGAGATAGGTTTTGTTGGAAAAACGATGAAGGCGGTAAGGTGTTGTTGTTTATGATTGTATTTCCAATGACGGCATCTTTTGCGGCTGCTACTATATCTTTTGCTTTTTGTGTTTTTGCATTTTCAATTCTTGACTTAAACAGTGTAAAAGATGCGGCTATAATGATACCTACTATTATTAAAACCATTGAAAGCTCTATAAGTGTAAAACCTCTTTTCATATTTACTCCTTGTTCAGTGTTGCAAGCCTGTATAGTATTGTCCTTTTGAGTTCTTTGTTTTTGTTATTATCGATCAGTTTCAAAGTTTTTTTATAATATTTTTTTGCCGTTTCATAGTTTTGCAGTATATCATAAATCCTTGCAAGTGCAAAAGTGTTGTAAAAATCGGAACTATTTTTTGTATATGCCAATTTGTAGTAACCAAGTGCTTTGTTTAAATCTTTGTTTTGTTCATAGTATGCTCCGCTAAGAAGCGCCAGCCTTCCGCTGTTGTCCAAAAGTATATACTGTGAGATATCTTTTGTAAAATCTTTATTGGCTTTTAATGCTCCCGATGCATATGCATATAAAAGAGGATTTATATAGTTTTCACTATCTATAATTTTTTTTGCATCTTTAAAGTCACCTTTTTTCCCGTAAAGATAACACAGATTATTTTTGATTTTATCATTTTTATATCCGCTGTTTAAAAGCATTTCATAATATACTATAGCCAAAGTGTCATCACCGCTTCTGTATGCATTTTCGGCTTTTGCAATAGTGTTTGTTATATCATAGATGTTTAGAGTATTTTTTGTTTTTATAGTTTGTGTTTTGTTTGGGGTATCGGTATGCGGGAGTATAATGTTGTTTTGATTATCAAGTATATTTGACATTACATGCCATTTTGTTGTTTGTATGATTAAAGCATCTTTGAAACCTGTTTGTTTGAATCGGTTTAGATGTTTTTTAAGATCAGATACTTTTTTGCTTAAAGAGTATCTTAGAACTATGTAGTTTCCCGATTTGTATATATGTGTATCTTTTTTTAGATTTTTGGGAAGTTGGTTTTTTATGTTTTTTACATAATCAAGTTTGTCCTTATTTGCAGATAAAAGTTGTATGGTATAGAGT
>WFOM01000026.1 GCA_015488075.1 Helicobacteraceae bacterium
AACTTTAAATATAATACACAAAAAAATATCAGGATAAAAATGGGAAGTTTACCTTTTACACATCTTCATCTGCATACAGAATATTCACTGCTTGACGGTGCAAACAAAATTGATCTGCTTGTAAAAAGGGTAAAAGAGCTTGGTATGAGTTCTGTTGCCATGAGTGACCACGGCAATATGTTTGGAGCCATACACTTTTATCAATCTGCAAAGGCTGAAGGATTAAAACCCATTTTGGGTCTTGAGGCATATATACACAACGGTGAAGAGCTTGACGACAAATCAACCAAACAGAGATTTCACCTGTGCCTGTTTGCAAAAAACTACATAGGTTACAAAAACCTTATGTATCTATCTTCTATGTCATATATAAAAGGGTTTTATTATTATCCAAGAATCAACAAAAAAATTTTAAAAGAACACAGTGAAGGTCTTATATGCACTTCGGCATGCCTTCAGGGTGAAGTAAGCTGGCATCTAAATCTCAACAACGAAAAAAACAAAAAGTTTGGTGCAGGCGGTTATGAAAAAGCTAAAGAGGTGGCATTAGAGTATAAAGAGATTTTCGGCGATGATTTTTATCTTGAGATAATGAGGCACGGCATAGGAGACCAGCTGTATATAGACGAACAGTTGATAAAGCTTTCAAGAGAAACTGGCATAAAACTTCTTGCGACAAACGATACACACTATACATTTCCGGGTGATGCGGAATATCATGAAGCTTTTATGTGTATAGGTATGAACAAACTTTTTGACGATCCAAACAGACTTAAACACTCTGTTCATGAATTTTATGTCAAATCTCCTGAGCAGATGCAAAAACTTTATCTTGACATACCTGAAGCCATAGAAGCAACACAGGAGATAGTGGACAAATGTGAAGAGTTTTGCCCTACAGTTGACAATCCTACTCCACCGAATTTTAAATTTACAAAAGAGTATGCAAAAAAAGAGGGTTTAGATATAGATTTTGATGATGATCCTCCGTTAAGTAATGATGCAACTGAAGAAGAGAAGAAAAAGTGGCTAAGTGCAGCAGACAAAAACGACAGAGCTTACTTTGTCCACAAATGTAAGCAGGGGTTAGAAAAAAGACTACAACATGTTCCAAAAGAAAGGCATGATGAGTATAGAAAAAGATTAGAGTATGAGATGGAGATTATAAACTCCATGAAGTTTCCGGGCTATATGCTAATAGTTTGGGATTTTGTTAGAGAAGCTAAGTCTATGGGAGTTGCAGTAGGCCCCGGTAGAGGTAGTGCGGCCGGAAGTCTGGTGGCATATGCTTTGGAGATAACAGATATAGACCCTATGAAGTATGATCTGCTTTTTGAGAGGTTTTTAAATCCTGAGCGGGTAAGTATGCCGGATATCGATATGGATTTTATGCAGGCTCGCAGAGGTGAAGTTATAGACTATGTTGTTAGAAAATACGGCAGGGAAAAAGTCGCTCAAATCATAACTTTTGGTTCGCTCCTTGCAAAAGGTGTCATAAGAGATGTTGCAAGAGTTTTAGATATGCCGCTTTCTAAAGCGGATAAGATGGCAAAACTGATCCCTGATGAGCTTGGTATAACACTAAACGGAAAAGAGAAAAAAGGCAAGTTTGTTGAAGGGGCTTTTCAAAAAGAGCCGAAACTAAGAGAGATGATAGAAACCGACCCTGAAGCCAAAAGAGTATGGGAGTTTGCACTAAAATTAGAGGGGCTTAAAAGAAATGCAGGTATGCATGCCGCAGGTGTGGTGATAAGCAACGAGGAGCTTTGGCACAAAACTCCGATTTACAAGCCATCAGGCGAAGATACCTATGTAACTCAATATTCGCTTAACTATATGGAAGCGGTTGATTTGATAAAGTTTGACTTTTTGGGGCTTAAAACTCTTGATGTTATAGACAATGCCATAAAACTTGTCGAAAAAAGGTATAACACCAAAATTGACTGGAACAGCATAGATGTAAATGACAAAAAAGTTTATGAACTTATCCAAACCGGAAATACTATAGGACTCTTTCAGATAGAATCAAGCGGTATGCAAGATCTTAACAAAAGACTAAAACCTACTAATTTTGAAGATATCATAGCGGTTTTGGCTCTTTATCGGCCGGGCCCTATGGAATCTGGTATGCTTGATGATTTTATAGAGAGAAAACACGGAAGAAAACAGATTTTTTATCCGTTTGAAGAGGTCAGTTTTGAAGACTTAAAAGAGACACTGGAACCAACTTACGGGATGATAGTTTATCAGGAACAGGTTATGCAGATAGTGCAGACCATAGGCGGTTTCAGCCTTGGTTATGCTGACATTATCCGTCGTGCCATGGGTAAGAAAAAAGATATGAGCGGATACAAGGCGGAGTTTTGTGAAGGTGCGGTTAAAAAAGGATACGACTATGACAAAGCCGCAAAACTTTTTGAACTTATAGAAAAATTTGCAGGTTACGGTTTTAACAAATCCCACTCTGCTGCCTATGCGATGATAACATTTCAAACAGCATACCTAAAGGCTTACTATCCAAACGAATTTATGGCAGCACTTCTTACTTCAGACAAAGACAACACAGACAAGGTTGTTCGCTACATTGATGAAGCAAAAAGGATGGGTATAGAGATAAGCCCGCCGGATATAAACGACTCAGAGCTGGAGTTCTCAGCCATAACCAAAGATGAAAAAAATGTCATAGTCTTTGGGCTTGGAGCTATAAAAGGTGTCGGTGAAGCCGCAGTTATATCTATACTTGAAGCTAGAGAAGAGGGTGGAGCATTTTCATCTATGCAGGATTTTGTAAACAGGATAGACCCTCAAAAAGTCAACAAAAAAGTTATAGAGTCTATCATAAAAGCAGGCGGTTTTGACAGCTTTGGATACAGCAGAAAAGCATTGCTTGATCAGGTTGAAAAGATAGTAGAGACTGCAAAAGATGCAAATGAAGCCAAGAAAAATGCCAAAAACTCTCTCTTTGGCGATGATGAGTCAGTAACCAACATTACACTAGAACTTTACAATATAGAAGAGTTTGAACTAAAAACCATATTAGAATTTGAAAAAGAAACACTTGGACTTTATGTAAGCGGGCATCCGCTTGACAGTTTCAGAGATGAGCTTGACAAGGTAAAATATACCCTCTCTTCAGATTTGGAAAACATTAAAGACGGAAGCAGTGCCATATTTGTAGGAAAAGTTGAAGAGATTGAGAGAAAAATCTCAAAAAAAGGCAACCCTTTTGGTATAGTCCATCTTCTTGATCTACACGGCAACCTTGAGATAATGCTTTTTGAAGATAAACTGAAAGAACTTGAAACCATGAATCTTGAAGAGCCTATAGCCATAAAAGCCAAAATAACCAAAACAGAGATGTTTACAAGAATAGGTGTTACAAAACTTATGAGCCTAAAAGATGCCCAAAAAGAGTCAAAAAAAGTAAAAACAGAGATAGAAGAAAAACCGCAAGAACCGCTTGAGTTAAAGATAAATCTTGAGATAGCGGAAAAAGTTTTGGATGAACTAAATATGCTAATCCGCCAAAATCCTGGTAAAAGAGAACTAAAAATCAGGATAAGTTCAAAACTAAAAGACCTGGTTATAGAGTCAAAACTAAGAGTAAGCAACAACATACTAAAAGAGCTTGACGGAAAAGAGTATGTAGATATATTAAGTGCATGATTTTCATAAATTTTTGAAATATTAAGGGGGGGGGAGAAATTTAAGGAAAAATTTGATAAAATTTCAAAAATAATTAAAAAGGAACAAAATATATGAAAAAAATAGTTATATTGTTTTTGTTTATAACATCTATATTTGCTTCGGTAGATATAAACAATGCCTCAGTAAAAGAACTAAGCACTTTAAAGGGTGTAGGAGCAAAAAAAGCCAAAGCTATAGTTGAATATAGAACAAAACATTGCTTCAAAAGCATTGAAGAACTTACAAAAGTTAAAGGTATAGGTAAAAAAATAATTGA
>WFOM01000027.1 GCA_015488075.1 Helicobacteraceae bacterium
GGATTGGGACACAGATTACAAACTGATTTTACAAAAAAAGTTTAATTTGATTTTAAAATTTTTTTTATAATCTTTCGAAAAAAAACGGAGAAATGATATGAAAGAACATATGTTTGCGGCACTTTTAGAAGATGAGGACGATATATTTGGAGGAAGTCCAAAGTCAAAGTTCATGGATGTTGTTTTTAATGCAAACAACGATATAGTAAGAGGTGAACTTGAAAAGATGGTTTATGATATGGCTGCACTTGAAGTTGTGCTTGAAAAACACGGCATAGATATAGATTCTGCTTTAAAAGAGGTTAAGTTTGAGAACGGAAAAGATGTTGAAGATAGTGCAAAAAACATCTTTATGAGTGTAGTCGGGGAGATTTTATCCAAAAGTGAATAAAAGGTGAAAAAGTTTTTTTTACTCTCTTTTCTTTTTTTGTCTTTAAATGCTACGGATATTTTGGAACTTAAAAAGATTTCACTGAAAAAAGATGAGTATTTTAAAGCATTTATAGAGTATAAAGATGTAAAAAAGCTGTTTCGTTTTCGCTGGACTCTTTATCATAATGAAGTTTTGGTTGTTTTTAGCGATTTTGATCAGATTTCTTCACAGCATATTTTAAGACTCAACTATAACAACCAGTCTTTTAAGGTTGTATTGTATCCAAAAGGTGTAAATTACAATCCTCCGTATCTGCTTGTAAAGTTTGTGAAGTTTGATTTTAAGAAAAAATCGGCTATATTTTCATTGTTAATTTACGATAACAACAAAGAGATAAATGTAAGGTATCTAAATGGAGATGGTTGAACAAAAGATTCAAGAGCTTTTGGATGAGCTTGATTTTGAGTCGGTAAAAGAGCTTTTTTCCCAATTAAGCGGAGGAAAGAGACTTCGTGCAAAGCTTGTTTTAAAGATAGCAGGTGTAAATGACAAAAGTGTTTTGCTTGCAGCCATAGTTGAACTGATACATGCAGCAAGTCTACTTCATGATGATGTTATAGATGAAGCAACCACCAGAAGAGGCAAACCGAGTATAAATGCTACCGACGGCAGTAAAATAGCCGTAATGCTTGGAGATATACTTTACTCAAAAGCATACTCAAAGCTTGTTTTTTTTGGAGATGAGATAGCCAAAACCATAGCCGACTCGGTTACCAAACTATCTATCGGAGAGATGATGGATGTAAAGATGGGTGATGAGTTTAATGCTGATGATAAAAGATACCTTGATATGCTTTATCTAAAGACTGCTGCACTTATAGAAGCCTGTGCAAAGGCATCTGCGATGCTTTGTGGTAAAAATCCACACAGCTATGCTCTGTATGGCAAAAATCTTGGGCTGTCTTTTCAGATAATAGATGACATACTTGACATAACTTCAGATGAAAAAACTCTTGGAAAACCTGCCATGAATGACTTTAGAGAAGGTAAAACAACACTTCCTTACATATATCTATATAACAGTTTACCAAATGATGAAAAAAATAGGCTAAAATCTCTTCATAAAAAAGATTTAAGCAAAGAAGAGATTATGTGGATAAAAGAGAAGATGAAAGATTACAGATCTGTTGAAAAATCTTATGAATATGCCAAAAAACTATCTGAAGAAGCAAAAAAAAGCATCCTTGATGATGAACTTCACAAAATTTTAGACAATCTGCTCCAAAGAAGTTTTTGATGCACTACCTTACAGTCAGTTTTTCATACAAACATGCACCTCTTGAAATAAGAGAGAAACTAAGTTACGATGATGAAGACAAAAAAGGATGCTTAAAAAGACTGCTTCAGTCCTCAAGTATAAACGAAGCGGTAATTCTAAACACATGTAACAGGATAGAGTTTATAACAAGCTGTGCTGATATAGATGAGGCAAAAGAGCATATATTTACCATGCTTGAGCTAAAAACCAGGATGTTAAGAGAAGAGCTTGAAAAATATAGTGATATTTTTGATGACTCAACAGCGATTCACCATCTATTTGCGGTTGCAAGCTCAATCGATTCTATGGTTGTGGGTGAAACCCAAATAGCCGGTCAGTTAAAAGATGCTTTCAGATTTGCCTATGAAAACGGTTTTTGCTCCAAAAAAATCTCAAGAGCTATGAGTCATGCTTTTAAATGTGCGGCAAAAGTAAGAGCATCTACAGATATATCATCAAGACCGGTTTCCGTTGCTTCTGTTGCCATAAAAATGATGAAAGACATAGTTGGTGACATAAGCGGAAAAAAAGCACTTATAATAGGTGTCGGAGAGATGAGTGAGATAAGTGCTAAACATCTTATAGATGACGGGATTGAAACTTATATAACAAATAGAACACACCAAAAAGCAGAAATCCTTGCAAAAGATTTGGGAGCAAAGGTGTTTCCTTTTGGAGAACTGGAAAAAGGTGTAAACGAATTTGACATCATATTTTCAGCTACATCTTCATCTATGCCCATAATTACCGAAGAGATGGTTGAGAAAAAAGATTTTAAAAGATTTTGGTTTGATTTGGCAATCCCAAGAGATATAGAAAACATTGATGATGAAAATATAGTTATAACAGTTATAGATGATTTGCAAAAAATAGTTGAGAAAAACATTGAAGAGAGAAAACAGTTTGTCCGTCAGGCTCAGTCTATCATAGGTAGAGGAGTAGTTGAGTTTTTTGAGTGGCTCGATGCACTAAATGTTGAGCCTGTTATAAAAGAGATATATCTAAAAGCTCAAAAAGCTGCAGAGGATGAAGCCAAAAGAGTTTTGAAAAAAGGTTTTATACCAAAAGAGTATGAAGAGAGTGTCAAAAAACTTGCATATCAGAGTATAAAAAGATTTTTACACGATATGACAAAACAGATGAGAGAAGCAACACACGAAGCAAAAAGTGACACAACAACCGGTGCACTTCAATACATACTAAATTCAAAAAACGACAACATTCCAGACAAATACAAAAAGGATTAGGTTTGAGAAGAAGCAGAGCTTTTATACCGACATCAAAAGAAGCACCAAACGATGCAACACTTCCCAGCCATATATTTTTAACCAGGGCCGGTTTTATAGAGCAGGTTGCAAGCGGACTTTACAACTACCTTCCTTTGGCAAAAAAAGTTATAAGGAAAATCGAAAACATTATAAACGAAGAGATGGAAGCTATAGGTGCACAGGAGGTTGAGCTGAGCTTTGTGACACCTATAGAACTTTGGGATGAGAGTGGCAGAAGTGCGAAATTCGGTGCAGAGCTTTTAAGATTTAAAGACAGAAAAAACAATACTTTTGTTCTTGGTCCGACCCATGAAGAGATGATGGTAAATGCTGTAAGAAACAAAGTTACAAGTTATAAGCAACTTCCGCTTCATCTGTATCAGATAAAAACTAAGTTTAGAGATGAGGCTAGACCTAGGTTTGGGCTTTTAAGAGGAAGAGAGTTCATAATGAAAGACGGATACAGCTTCCATTCATCGTATGAGGACCTAGACAGGGAGTTTGATGCGGTTGAAGAGGCATATAAAAAGATAC
>WFOM01000028.1 GCA_015488075.1 Helicobacteraceae bacterium
AACTTATACCTATACTGGCACTTAGATACATACTTTTGTCTTTTATAATGACAGGCTCTTTAAAAATATTTAAAATTTTATCTGCTATTTTTTTCAGGTTCTCTTTTTCTTTTACATTTCTCACAAGCAAAACAAATTCATCTCCGCCTATTCTTGCCAGAGTGTCCTCTTTTCTGATTATGTTTTTTAATCTTTTGGTTATCTCCAAAAGTATACTGTCTCCGAAATGATGACCGTATGTATCGTTTATATACTTAAATCTGTCCAAGTCTATAAACATCAAAGCAAATTTGTTGTTGTATCTTTTTGCAAAGTTTATGGTCTGTTCTATTCTGTCGTTTAACAAAAGTCTGTTTGGAAGATTTGTAAGAATATCATGATATGCCTGATATTCAAGTGCTTTTGACTGATTTTTTAATAATAATTCCTTTACCTTTTTATCGGTAATATTTTCAAAAAGCCATGCGGTTGCATAAACTTGTCCTTTGTCATCATAAAGTGGAGTTATAGACAAATCACAAAGTATTTTAATTCCGTTTTTCTTGATCAAATAAACTTCAATATTTTTATGGCAGTCACCACAGGCTTTTTTTGCCTCTTCCAATATATCTTTTAATTCTATCTTATTTGTATTGCTGTATATATCATATATAGTTTTCTTTTTTAGTTCAAACTTATCATCAAATCCCAAAATCTTAACTGCGGATTTGTTTACATTGTGGAGTTTGCCTTCAAAATCAACCGCAAATACACCATCATGTATATTTTCAAGCATATTTGCCTGTTCTTTTTGTTTTTGTTCTGCTTTTACAAGTTCAGTTATATCAGATTCAAATATGATAGCGGCATCTCTACCTTTATATTTTATAGTTTGTATATATGCCTGGACATAATATTCACTTCCGTCTTTTCTTTTATGTATTGTTCTGTTAATTATAAAATCATTTTTAAAAACATCTTCTCTTAAAATATTTGCTTTTTCTTTAGTCAGATATGGATTTATAAAAAAGATATCATTGTTTAAAAATTCTTCCTTAGTAAATCCTGTTGCTTTTACCGCACCTTCATTTACATAAAGGTATCTGTAGTTATTTGCATCTATTATATATATCTCATTGTCGGATTTGTCTATGATGTTGTAAAGTTCGTCAACCTCTTTTTTAAGCGACAGATACTCGGTTATATCCTGTGTTATCCCTATAAGTTTGTATCCCTCTTCTACTTCATCATATATAATCTGACCGTTTAAAAATATATCTATAACTTTTCCGTCTTGCCTCTTTGCTTTGGCATAAAAACTTATAGGTTTTTTTGATTTCAGTGCTTCTTTTAATATTTGTTTTGCAGGCTCTATATATTCCGGCAGAATATTCCCAAAAAAAGTATCAAGTGTTGGTTCAAACTTTTCTTTGTATCCGTAAAGTTTGTAACTCTGTTCAGACCAGAACGATTTGTTTGTTTTTAGATTTACTTCCCAGCTTCCAAGATGTGCAAGAGCTTCAAATCTTCGTAATGTATCTTCTCTTGCTTTTAATTTTTTAAGTGCCGTTTTTATATCATCTTTTTCTATATCTATTGGCATAGTATAACCTTCTAAAGTCTCAAACCTAAATCCTCAAACCTCAACCCTAAATCCTACAACATATGTCCCATTTTATCCTTTTTAACATTTAAATAATCTTTATTATACACATTAGGCTCTATTTTTATAGGAATTCTGTTTACTATCTCCACGTCACTTACAGATTTTATTTTGTCGGGATTGTTTGTTATAAGTTTTATTTTTTTAATGCCAAAATCATGAAGTATAAACTCCACCATCTCATAGTTTCTCTCATCTGCTCTAAATCCAAGCTGATGGTTTGCTTCTATGGTATCCAGACCTTTATCTTGCAAAGAATAGGCATTTATCTTGTTAAAAAGCCCTATGTTTCTGCCCTCCTGTCTTAGGTATATAACCATGCCGTTGTGTTTTTCTATATAATCAAGTGCAAACTCAAGCTGGTCTCTACAATCACACTTCAAACTTCCTATAGCATCACCTGTGAGACATTCACTGTGAACTCTGACGGGAGGTATATCCGCCAAAGGCTCTTTATATATAACAAGATGCTCTTTACAACCGTTTTCTTTATACGATTTTACTTTAAAATTACCGAACCTTGAAGGCAAATTCGCAGTATTTGATACTTTTATATCCATCTTTTAACTTTATTTAATTAAAATTTTAAGAAAATTATACTAAAAAAGGCTAAAAGATATGTTTAAAAGGTTTAGAAGAACAAGGCTTCATCCTGTTTTGCAGGATTTGGTAAGAGAAACAACCATAAGTATAAATGACTTTATATACCCGCTGTTTGTAAGACCAGGCAAAAATATAAAAAAAGAGATAGACTCCATGCCGGGAGTTTATCAGATGAGTGTTGATGAGATATTAAAAGAGTGCAAAGAGTTAAAATCACTTGGTATAAAAGCTATAATCCTTTTTGGCATACCTGAAGTAAAAGACTCCATAGGAAGTGATGCCCTGTGTGATCACGGTATCATAGCTACAACCGTAAAAGCCGTAAAAGATGCCCATCCTGACATGTTTGTTGTAACCGATCTTTGTTTTTGCGAATACACAGACCACGGACACTGCGGCATAATAGATGATAAAACGGTTCTAAACGATGCTACACTTGAGATATCGGCAAAACAGGCTATAGTTCATGCTAAAGCGGGTGCTGATATGATAGCACCAAGCGGTATGATGGACGGAATCATCTATACACTAAGAAAAGCTCTTGATGAAAACGGCTATGAAAATCTGCCTGTCATGAGCTACTCGACAAAATTTGCAAGCGGATACTACGGACCGTTTCGTGATGTAGCAGAATCTGCTCCTAGTTTTGGAGACAGAAGCTCATACCAGATGGACCCGGCAAACAGACAAGAAGCCGTAGCAGAAAGTATAGAAGATGAAGAACAAGGAGCAGACATACTTATGGTAAAACCGGCTCTTGCTTATCTTGATATAGTTCGAGAAATAAAAAATTCTACTTCAAAACCGCTGGCAGTATATAATGTAAGCGGAGAGTATGCTATGCTCAAATATGCAGGCAAAGCCGGTCTTATAGACTATGAAAGAGTAATGATGGAAACCATGACAAGTTTCAAAAGAGCAGGTGCGGATATCATCATAAGCTACCATGCCAAAG
>WFOM01000029.1 GCA_015488075.1 Helicobacteraceae bacterium
AGATCGTCGGCAGCGGTCAGATGTGTATAAGAGACAGGAAGAGAACTTATGGGAAGTTTTTGAATCTTTTACAAAATACAAATAGGAAGTTTTTTTAGGGAATATGGCCGCTTTTATGGCATCAAAACCGACATTGCAAACAGGATACGGCGGCAGTCCGTAATTTTTGTATGTGTTAAATGCCGAATTGTCGTTTTCTATCATACGGTGTGTTACTTTTTTATGCGAATTTTTCCCGTAATTTAGTGTGCCGTCCATCTGAAGCTTCATCTTTTTTCTTAATCTGTTGTATATAACCGAAGCTACGATTGGCATCTCATCTTTTGAAGCTGATTCTTTTTGGACAATAGAAGCCACTGTTACTATTTGAAACCATTTTTTTTCATTGTATGTTCCAAAAATCTTATATGAAAGTTTTTTCATTTTCTGTCTTGAGTTTCTAAGAAGTATTGCAATCAAATCTTTTTCACCTATACCCTTTGGTATATAGTAAGTATCGGGCACAAAAACACCCTCTTTGTATTTTGAAAGTTTGTAAAAACTGTGCAAAAGTCTGTTAAAATCCAGATTTAGTTTTTCTGAAAGCTGTTTGAGAAAAACATATGTTGTCTCGCCTGGAATTAAAGTTACACTGACAAGTGCGGCTTTTGATGTTGTAAGCTTGTATAAAAAATCACCTTTTGTAAGTTTTGTTTCACCAATATAAATCCATCCGCTTTGAGGTTTGCCTATAAATCTTAAAAATAACGAATCAAGCCTGCCTACATTAATCCCTTTATTATGTAGGTATGTTATAATTTTGTTAATAGAACCTCTTGGGATGTATATAACAGGTTTGGTATAAACGGTTTGGCTTAGGTAATAGATGGATGACAATAAAATCAACAATGCTATAAGAGAGATATACTGGGCAATTTTAAGTATATTTTTTTTCATATTTTTCTCATTTTTAGCTCTTTTTTATTCGCTTTCAAGCGGTATAAATATAACCAAACTCGAACTGTTTGGTCTTGATATAGACAAACTGTATGTAAAATGGGATAAAAAACTATATATAAATATAGATAAAGTTAAGATAAAACCTGACAAAAATTTAAAAAAAACCGACAATAAAAAAAACTATCTGAAATATACCTCCCATATACTGCCGTTTTTATACAACAATGTCAAAGAAATAAATATAAATGACATTGCATACGAAAATCATCATCTAAAACTTGCTTTTACAGATACAAACAAATCGTTATCGTTGGATGAAAAAGGTTTTAATCTTCTTGGAAATATAACAGAATCAGATGAAAACTATATTTTAAATATACAACAACTGTATTTTAAAAAGTTTGACACATCACTTACGGGCAAAATCTATTATGACACAAAAAAACAGCTTTTAAACTCTACATTAAAAGCAAAAGTTTTTAACAATCTTATAGATGCAAATATAAATATAGCTACAGATTTTAAAAAAATATACTACAAAGCAGCTATACCAAAAACTGTATACAACTATAAAAACATATATACATATATAAAACCGAAAAATCCGAAACAATACAGCTTTAATTTGGAAAAAAGTTATCTCAAAATCGACTTTAATGATCCGCTTGTCCTTCTTACACTATATCTTGATTTTTCAAATGCAAAGGTCAATGACGATATCATTTCTCTGCTTGATGTTTACGGTATAAAACTGCCCATATACCAAAACAGCGGAGATGTGAAAACAAATCTTACACTAAAAATAAAACTCAAAAAAGTTGATGTTGAGGCTGATGGAAACTTTTATGTGAAAAAAGGAAATTTCAAATACCTGGGACTTGACATAGATGTGTCTGATTTAAATGTAAAACTTCATAATTCACACATCTTTCTCCAAAAATTTTCAGCCCTATACAAAAATATAATAAAAGCAGATGTATATGGAGATATAGAACTAAGAAAGGGTATGGGCAGACTTGACTTTGATGTAAATGATTTAAATATATCAAAATATATAAAACCCACTTCATACCCACTGCATATAAAATAC
>WFOM01000030.1 GCA_015488075.1 Helicobacteraceae bacterium
AATTTATTCTCTATTTAGGGATAAAATTGAAATTGAGATTATAAAAATAGGACACAGAAAGGATATTTACAAATAGTTATGGAAGAAACATTTAGCAATTTAGAGACTTACGGATATATAGCACTTTTTATATACTCTCTTGGTGGAGGATTTTTAGGGATAGTTGCAGCCGGTGTGCTAAGCTATATGGGAAAGATGGATTTGGTAACTTCAATTGCTGTTGTATTTGTAGCAAATGCTTTAGGTGATGTAATGCTTTTTTTACTTACAAGGTATCAAAAAAATATGATGATGGAGTCGTTAAGAAAGCATAGACGAAAACTTGCTCTTTCACACATACTTATGAAAAAGTATGGAGATGTTGTTATATTTATACAAAAATTTATATACGGAGTAAAAATGATTGTGCCAATAGCAATAGCACTAACTAAGTATGATTTTAAAAAGTTTTTTATATTAAATCTTTTTGCATCATTTATATTTGCAGTTAGTTTTGGGGTTGCAAGCTACTTTTTTGGAGCACCGCTTAAAGCTTTTGCACTTTTTATAGCCGACAATAAATGGCTTGCCCCTGTTATACTTATAACTCTGGGATCAATTTTATGGTGGTATCTCTCACACTTTAGTAAAAAGAGATAAGATTTAATTATATATATCCTTAAGTAGTATGTTATAACAAAGCTTATGAGATCAAACAGGAGCAATGCTACCGAGCAATCAAAAATATCCTTTTATAAATTAAAAAAGAAACAAGCTTGTATATAACAAAGATGGTTTAGTGGATTTGTATTTTGGTCATACACCTCCAAAAGGATTAAAATAAAACTGGATACAAAGGTTTATGGTTTTGTTAAGACTTTACGGACCGCTAAAACCTTGGTTTGACAAAATATGGAAGCCGGGAGATTTTGAACTAACCAACTATTAAAATTTCTAAAAAGCGGATTTAGATATAAATCCGCTTTTATTATAAGAATCTACATTTTAATTTTTTAAAATGATTTAGAAAGTCCAATAACACTGCTATATAGTTGAGAAGCAATATTACTGCTGCTACCTCATAAAGCAATTTAGTGATTTAGGGTAAGTGATAATTTAGTAGCAATTCCGTTTGTTTTTTTCTATAAAGTTGGAGAAAAATTCTCCCACTTTATTATTAAAATTTAATTATGGAACAAAATAAAAGTAAACTGCTATGCTTCCGCCACCATAGTTCATATCACAAGTTATTTTTTTATTATCTATACTTTTTATAGTATATATGTTTACACCATCGTTATATTTTGGTTGAAAGTTTACAGTTTTATAAGTATATTCATATATTTTTCCATCGACTATTCTAATGATGTTATTATCAAGTGTTGGTATTTTGTATCCTGTTCTTGTAACTGGAGGATTTACATTTTCATCTAAGAACTGTTGCGGTGAAGTAAGGTCAAAAATTACTCTTTGCTTTGTAGTTCCTGGTTGGTCGTATAAAATATCAAATGATTTTCCATTTAGATATTCAACTGTAAATTTTTTTTCCAATGTAAGTTTAGCTTTTGCTATATCTTTATCCATATTCTTTTTAACTATTGTTGAATTAATAAGTGTTGCAGATGGATCGACATACTTACTGTTGTTGTTCAAAAAGTTTGATATAGCTGTTTCCAAATTGCTAGATGAACTTTTTAAATTTATATTTGTAAAATTAAAATCTTTCAATTTAGTTAAGTCTAATATTTTATCATTTCTATTTGAATCAAAGTTTTGTAAAATCAATGCTATATTGATTGCTAAAGTGGCATTATTATCAGCTAAGTCATATGGAGTTATGACTGCTTTTGCTTTTCCTTTTCCTAAAGATAAGCTACCAAGTTTAAAGGTAACTGTATCACCGATTTTGTATTTAAATTTACCGTTTGAATCAGTTGTTCCTTTTAAACCACTTGTGGTTTCGTAATAAAGTCCGGCAACAGGTGCATCTACAAATGTTCCAGAAAGAGTTGAAGAACCTCCTGAACCACTGCTACTGCTTGTTCCTTTACCACATCCTATAAGCAACATTGAAGCTGCTATACTTGCCAATATAGTTGTTTTTTTCATGGATTTTCTCCTGTAAAATTTTTTATCGCATAAATTGTATCAGTATGGGGTGTCAAAAAAATGTCAAAATGGGGGGGTGCTTTTAATGTTGAATTTTTTTAAAATGTGTTACTTTTTTATACAAGTAATTTTTGGTATAATTTGCCAAAAAACAAAAGCAGACATGAAACACTCTTTTATACTTTTTATTCTTATAGTTTTGCTGTTGGTTATAGATGTTTTTTTGTTTTTGACATACAAAAAAAATATAGAAGACAGCTTTAAAAAAGAGACAGACATAACTTTCTGGCAGATAGAAACAAAAAGCAGTGAGCTTTTAAGTGAACTTCTTTTTAAATATCTTTGGCAAAGAGAGAAGATTTTACAAAAGCACATATATGTCAAAAACTACATAGAAAATTCCAAAACCGATCCGTTAAAGCTTGACCTAAAACCTCTTTACAACAAAATAAACAAAGATTTAAACAAGTCAAGATACAACATCTACATAACAGACAAAAACTACATCATAAAAAATACAACTTTTAAAAACGATTTGGGATTTGATCTCAGTTTTGCCAGAGATATATTTGAAAAACATTACAAAAACAGAGAAATCGGTGTAAGCACACCTCTTTTTGAGTCATCAACAAAAACATTTTTCAGTTACAGTGACAGTTATTACAGATACAAAGGTGATGAAAAAAGAGGTATAATGCAAATAAGCTATATGTATACAGATCTAAACAAAAGGCTAAAAGAGCTTTTAAATACCATAAAAAATTTTAAAACTATACAGGATGTCAAAGCTTTTACAAAGTTAAACGACGGTTTTGTAGTAGATATCAAGTTGGGTGAGTATAAGTCCTACAAACCGGATGTAAATGAGGTTTTAAAACACGAAAAAGAGGGAAAAACCATAGATGAACTGCTTAAAAACAGTGGTTTGAAAAAAGTAGAAAACAAAGACAGCATATACTACTTTTTCAGTGCCAAGAGTCCGATATATAATGATATGAGTATATTATACTATGTTGAATTTTCAAAAAACAAACTCAAACAGAAACTTTTTAGGTTAAATGTTATAGCTTTTGCGGCTACTGTTATAAGTTTGATTATCTTTTATATGGTGTTGAGACTGTTTCAAACAGAGCAGAGATTTATGTGGCAGGATTTTTTCATGCAGTCATCCATGCATCAGCTGAAAACCCCGCTCAGCATCATTCGCATAAACAATGATATGCAAAAAAAAGTGTGTAAAGAGAGTAGGTTTTCGCAAAACATTGAGGCTGCGATAAAAACACTCCAAAACTCTTTTGAAGATATGCACTTTTTTTTCAAAGACAAAAAAGTATATAACAAAGAAAAACTTTCTTTAAAAGATGTGTTGGAAGAGAGAGTAGAGTATTTTAACAATATAGCCGGCGCATACGAAAAAACCATAGAGATGAAGTGTTATAATGAGTTGTATGTTGAGATGTCAAAAGAAGAACTTACAAGACTCATAGACAACAACCTTTCAAACGGTATAAAGTATGCAAAGCCCACTTCAGTCATACAAATAGTTTTAAAAGAGAACAGCCTCTCATTTACGACAAACTCAAAACCCATAAAAGACAAGCAGCAGATTTTCAGCAAATATTTCAGGGAGGACAACACAAAAGGAGGACACGGGCTTGGGCTTTTTATAGTAAAGAGTATAGCTGAGAAATACGGGATAAGATTTGATGTGATTTCAAAAGATAATATGACTACATTCAGTTACGAGTTTAAAGAGGCATGATGGATATACTTTTGCTTGAAGATGACATAGCACTTCAAAACTCCATAAAATTGTTTTTGGAGGAAAAAGGATTTTTTGTTGACGGTTTTTATGACGGAGAAGATGTTATAGATGCCATAGACAAAAAAAGTTATGATTTGTATCTGTTGGATGTAAATGTCCCCAATGTGAACGGTCTTGAGATGCTTAAACTTATAAAAAACTATGATAACAGTGCAAAAGTTATCATGATAAGTGCAAACAATGATATAGAAACTATAAAGCAGGCATACAGCCTTGGGTCTATAGACTATCTTAAAAAGCCGTTTTATATAGATGAACTGTTTTACAAGATAAATCTGCTGACATATAAAAAAAGAGATGTTTTTACAAAAAATCTTGCTAAAAAAGAGAGACAGCTTTTTGAGCTTTTATATGAAAATATGGAGCATATAGTTTCATATGAGGAGATAGAAGAAAAAATCTATAAAGATACGGTTATGACACAGGACTCTTTAAGAGCCCTTGTAAAAAGGCTGAGAAAAAAGATACAAGATTATGAGATAAAAAATATATCCGGTGTCGGGTATCTTTTACGAGCCGAAACCTCCGAGTAAATCATCTGGGACATCTTCTGCTTTTATCTGTTTGTGATTGGACAGAAAGTATATGAGATCTTTTATCTCTTTGTCCGAAAGCGGTTTTATAAACTGGCTCATCATCTGCTCTGAGACAGTTTGGAGTTTGCCGTTTTTGAAAAAATAGAGTCTTTTTTTAAGATAAGTTGCTTTTTTGTTTGCAAGCTTTGG
>WFOM01000031.1 GCA_015488075.1 Helicobacteraceae bacterium
ACAAAATGCTTCTGATAAATATACAAAAGATGGAGTTTTGGTCGAAATATATCGACTATGACTATTTTGAAATAGAAAAAGAAAAAGTGCAAAACTTTATAAATGACTGTAGAAACTATATAAACGGAAAAAGCCTGCAGGCATGTTACAATTCTGAGAGTAAAGTAAACTGGCAGTCGCTAAAAGAGGTTAGATTTTGAAAAGTCTGTTTTATATTTTGTTTTTTGTAGTGATATTTTCCGGATGTTCAAAAGTAGGTATAGATTTTCAAAAGCCGAGTGTTTCACAAATCCCCAAAGATTGGAGGGATAACAACCAAACAGGTGTTGAAACCTTAAAATGGTGGGAAATATTTCATGACAAAACACTTAACACACTTATAACAAAAGCATACAGACAAAATCTTGATTTAAGAACAGCGGCTATGAGAATTCTTCAGGCAAGAGCAGTCCTTGGCATAACAGAGGGTTACAAATATCCTCAACAGCAAAGTATAAATTCAAGTGCACTCTTTGGATATAAAAACTCAAAAAGTTACAGTGCTTTGGATTTAAACTTTGACCTTGGATGGGAGATGGATATATGGGGAATGTATGCAAGAGGTATAGAGTCAAGTCAGGCACTTTTGTATGCATCCATGATGTCATATAATGATATAGCTGTCAGTATAACAGCGGAGGTTGCAAGAAACTATATAGAATACAGAGTTGCCCAGGAAAGAATACATTATGCAAAGAAAAACATAAAAATTCAGGAAAAAGTTTTACATATAACACAGGTTCAATACAATGCAGGAAATGTATCCGAACTTGATATGCAACAGGCAAAAACCCAGCTTTATCTTACCAAATCTTCACTTCCCGCATTGGAGATACAAAAGATAAAAAACAGAAATGCTTTGGCTGTTTTGCTTGGTATGACACCAAATGAGGTTGAAAAAATACTTGATAAAGATGGTAAAAATGACAAATACACACCGTCTGTGGTTTTGGATGAAGATTTCAAAGTCTCTGCGGCAGAACTTCAAAGAAGACCGGACATTCAGGCAGCCGAATATGTGGCACACTCAAAAAGTGCAAAGATTGGTTTGAGTGAAGCAAAGCTTTATCCACATTTTTTTCTTTTTGGGACCATAGGCATAGGTGCATCTGACATAACAGGCAGCTGGAATTCTTTTGGTAACGGCATATATGTTCAGGCAGGTCCTGGATTTAGATGGGATATATTTCAGTATGGCAGAATTAAAAACGAAATAAAACTGAGAGATGCCGAGTTTCAAGAAAGCCTTATAGCTTACAACAAAAAGGTTCTTGAAGCTGTCAGAGATGTGTCAAATGCCATAAACGGATACAGACATCTCTTAAAAGAGTATGAATACAACCAAAAAGCAACAGATGCGACACAAAGAGCCTATGAACTCTCAGTTGCACAGTATCAAAACGGTTTGGTAAGTTACCAGAGACTTTTGACATCTATAGAAAAACTGACAAAAAGCCAGGATTTGAGTGTGCAGATAAAAGGAAACATAGCTCTTGATGTTGTTTTGTTGTATAAGGCACTGGGCGGCGGATGGAAAATAGCCGATGAAGCAAAAAAGATCAAAGATACCGACAAACAGACTTTGATAAAACACGGATACTGGAAGGAGGAAGAGTTAAATGAGTAACACTCCACATGAAATAAGTATAGGTGTTGTATATGTTTCTCCCGTGATAGTTGTTATGTTTTTGGCTATAATTTCAACACTTGTAACGGTAAATTTGCTTAACAAATTTAAAATAAGCAAGTTTTTTATGTTTCCAAATCTGAGCTTTTTGGCATTTTTGGCACTTTATGTTATATTGATAGACAGTTTTTTTATAAAATTTTAAAAAGAGCATGAAATGAAGTATAAGCATATAGTAAAAATTGTTCTGACTTTTACACTTGTAGGACTGGCTGTATATTTTGGATACAAAAAGTATAAAGAGTATTATACATATCCGTGGACAAGAGACGGACAGGTAAGATCGCAGGTTATACAAGTGGCACCGAGAGTTACCGGCAAAGTTATAAAGATAGATGTTGTCGACAACCAGTTTGTTCACAAAGGGGATCTTCTTTTTGAACTTGACCCGGAGCCTTTTGAGATAAAGATTAAGCAGATAGAAGCTGAGATAAAAAGGGAAAAGATTAACCTAAAAGGCAGAAAGATAGAGTATGAGAGAGTAAAAACCATAGTAAAAAAAGACAAGGGTGCTGTTTCACAAAAAGATTTGATATGGCATGAAACAAACTACTACAAATCACTGGCACGGATAGATTCTCTAAACGAACAGCTAAATGCCGCAAAATTAAATCTGAAATTTACAAAAGTATATGCTTCTGTTGACGGATATGTGTCAAATATAAACTTTCAAATAGGTGATCAGGCAGTTGCAAACAAACCGATACTGGCTCTTGTTGATAAAAACAGCTTTTGGGTATTTGGTTTTTTCAGAGAGACTATGATAAGCAAAATAAAGCCAGGAGACAGGGTTGAAGTTGTTTTGATGGCATATCCGGATAAAGTTTTAAGCGGTGTTGTGGAGTCTATAGGATGGGGGATCTCCCATTCAGACGGCAATCCAGGAAGCAACTTGCTTCCGAAAATAAGGCCTGTTTTTCCATGGATAAGACTGGCTCAAAGGATACCTGTGAGGATAAAACTAAACAGTGTTCCACAAGATGTTCAGCTTCGTGTGGGGCTTAGTGCATCTGTAAGAGTTTTGACTAACTAAGCTCTTTTGCTCTTTTATATGCCGTCTCTATTGCTTTTATAAAACCGTCTCTTGTTTTGTTTTCTTCCAGTGCGGCATATCCTGCTGCAGTCGTTCCTCCAGGACTCATAACATTGTCTTTTAATATGGCCGGATGAGTAGTTTTTAAAATCTCACCAAATCCTTCAAACAAGCCTTGAGTCAGTATCTTGGCATCTTCTCTTTTAAGACCCTGTTTTACCGCCCCGTCAGTCAAAGCTTCGGCAACAAGTGCCAGATATGCCGGACCGCTTCCTGCCAAAGCTGTTGCTATATCAAGCTCTTTTTGACTTCCAAGCCACAAAGTTTTTCCTATACAGTTAAAAATCTCTACGGCACTCTCTTTGAATGTTTCATCACCGGTCAATGTTGTCATAGATTTTGATATAGTTGCTGCCATATTTGGCATGACTCTTACTATGCTTGTGTCAAATTTTTCTTTAAGTCTTTCTATGCTGACTCCGGCCATAACAGAGTATACGACTTTTGCACTGCCACTTAGTTTTGATGAAACTTCATCCAGATTGTTTGGCTTTACTGCAAATATAACCTCTTTGTCTGTTATATCAAAACCTTCAAGCAGGTAGTAGTTTATATCTGCTTTTAGATTTTCTTTAAATTTTTTCAGTTTTTCTATATCTCTTCCTGCTACTTCAATCTCAAACTTGTTTTTTAGTCCTTTTGCTATGGCAAAAGCCATATTTCCGTTTCCGATGATTGTTACCTTTTTCATTGCCTTGCTCTTTCTTTTTTTATGATAGTATAACAAAAAATCTTTTCAAACGGGGTAAGTTATGGAAGCTTTTTTGGAAAAAGCAAAAAAAGCAAGTGTTGCATTTAATGATATAGACGGAGCAAAAAAAGTTGCTGTTTTGAACCAGATGGCAGATGCGATTCGTTCAAATGTTATGAACATTATAGAAGCAAATGCAAAAGATATGGCCGATGCAGACAAAAACAACCTTACACCTGCATTAAAAGACAGACTTCTTTTAAATGAAGAAAGAATAGAAGGGATGGCTAAAGCCGTTGAAGAGATAGCCGCTTTAAAAGAGCCTGTTGGAAGAGTTCTGGATGGATGGATAACCGAAAACGGGCTTAAAATAGAAAAGGTTTCAATCCCTATAGGTGTTATAGGGATTATATATGAATCAAGACCAAATGTTACAAGCGATACAGCCGCACTTTGTTTTAAAAGCAGCAATGTCTGCATTTTAAAAGGTGGAAAAGAAGCCAAAAACTCAAATGAAGCCATAGCTTCTGTTTTACAGGGTGTGTTAGAGCAAAACAACCTTCCAAAAGAGCTGATTTCACTTTTGCCTGATAGCTCAAGAGAGGGTGTTGCCAAACTTATAAAGATGGACAAGTATGTTGATCTTATCATACCAAGAGGCGGTGAAGGGCTTGTGAGGTATGTAAACGAAAATGCCACTGTGCCTGTTGTAAAGCATGACAAAGGACTCTGCCATACTTACATAGATGCCGAAGCAGATCTCAACAAAGCCGTAAATATAGCCATAAATGCAAAATGTCAAAGACCGGGAGTCTGCAATGCCATGGAGAGTCTGCTTGTAGATAAAAAGATAGCAAAAGATATACTCCCAAAACTAAAAACCGCTTTTGATGAGTATCATACAACTCTTAAAGGATGTGAAGAGACTCAAAAGATTATAGAGGTTGAGAGTGCAACTGAAGAGGATTTTGATACAGAATACTTAGCAAACATATTAAGCATCAAAGTTGTTGATGGTGTTGATGAGGCAATCGAACATATAAGAAGATTCGGTTCAGGGCATTCTGAAGCCATAATCACCCAAAACATATCAACTGCAGAGAAGTTTTTAAACAGTATTGATGCTGCGGCTGTTTATGTAAATGCATCTACAAGATTTACCGATGGAGGTGCATTTGGGTTTGGAGCGGAAGTTGGCATATCTACAAACAAACTTCACGCAAGAGGTCCTATGGGTATAGAAGGACTTACAACATACAAGTATAAAATATACGGTAACGGAC
>WFOM01000032.1 GCA_015488075.1 Helicobacteraceae bacterium
ACAGTACATACTCTTATCTAAAATATGATGAATATTTTGCCGGTTCTAAAGATGCAAACAGGAATGCTTATACATTATCACTTAGTTACAGGTTTTAAATTATGAAAAAGATTGTGTTTCTAATCAGCTTTTTTGTTATAACTTTTGGGAATGATTTTAATGAGATAAAAAACAGTTACTATAAATCTTTTAATTATGAAAAGATGGGTAACTACAAAGAGGCTATAAAATCTTTAGCCTCCTTATATAAAAAATATCCAAAAGGATATACATTAAACCTTAGGATGGGATGGCTTAGTTATCTAAACAAAAGTTATAAAGATGCACTTTATTATTATAAAAAGGCATCTTTGGCAAACTCTTATGCAGTTGATCCAAAACTAGGTTTAATTGTTGTCCATTTAGATACGGGAAATTTTAAAGAAGCGGAAAAAGTTGCCAATGAACTTTTAAAGATAGACTTTTACAATTTTTACGGTAACCTTTATATCTCTAAAGCTTTGTTCTTTCAAAAAAAATATGACACTGCTCTTGCAGTAGTAAGAAAGATGTTGTCTATATATCCTACCAGTATACCTTTTTTAGAGATGTTGGCTAGAGTTTATAAAGCAACAAACAATAAACATTTTGAACAAGTTATAAAAGATATCATTATACTTGACCCAAATAATGTTTTTGTGCAGAATCTAAAGTAATAAATTTACTTTAGATCAAAGATGTCATCATCTTTAAAGACAGATTTGTTAGCTGATTCACCGCTTTTTAGAGCTTCACTAGCTTCCATCAAACCTTCCATTTTAAGTTTAAGGTCGCTTGCACTTGTAGCATAGTCAAGCGCTGTTTTTTTAGAGATTATTTTTTCTTTATAGAGATCAAGAAGTGCCTGGTCAAAGCTTTGGGTTTTGTAAACATCTTTTCCTTTTTCCAAGGCATCTTTTATCTCATAATCCCTTTTTTCCATAATGAGTTTTTCTATAAACGGTGTTTTTATAAGTATCTCCATAGCGGCTATCCTAGGAAGTATTTTTCTTCCGTTTATGATTCTTTCTCTTTCACCTTCGTTTAATACGGTAGGAACAAGTCTTTGTGAAATAACTACTTGTAAAACATTGGCTAAAGATAATCTAATGGCATTTTGTTCATCAATTGGGAATTGGGAAATGATCCTGTTTATAGTCTCTTTTGCATCAAGTGTATGAAGAGTTGAGAAAACAAGATGACCGGTATCAGCCGCATGAAGAGCTAATTTTATAGTTTCTCTATCCCTCATTTCGCCCACAAGTATGATATCCGGGTCCTCCCTTAACGCTCCACGAAGAGCATTGTTAAACGACAGTGTATCATGTCCTACGGATCTTTGGTTAATTATACATTTTTTGTCTTTGTGGATAAATTCTATCGGATCTTCTATAGTTATGATATGCTTTTGGTGTGTCAGATTGATTTCGTTGATGATAGAAGCAAGTGTAGTTGATTTACCACTACCGGTAACACCGGTTACCAAAACAAGTCCTCTTTCAAGGTTTATGAAGTCTTTTAGAACATCAGGGTAGTTCATCTCATGTATAGACGGAATTTTGACCGGAATTACCCTAAAAACCGCACTGACACCTTCCATCTGGAAGAAAAAATTTACTCTGAATCTGTTGTTTTCATCATACACATAAGTGGTGTCATACTCTTTTTGCTCAGCAAATTTTGAAAACTCTCCTCTTAACATCTCTTTCGCAAGTGTAAGAGCATCATCTCTTGAGAAAAACTCTGCGGAAAAAGGTATGATTTTACCGTTTTTTCTCAGTCTTACAAGTGAGTTTGCCTTTATATGCAAGTCGCTTCCGCCGACTTCTATCATCTTTTTAAGATATTTTCTAACCTTTTCAAGCTGTTCAAAGGTCAGTTTAGATACATCTACATCTAACTTTGCCATAGACTCTCCAATATTTCATTAAATGCCGCTTTAAATGCTTCAAGTCCGTCTTGTATCTGTTTGTCAAGCACAGCTTCAAAATCGATTCCGACTGTTTTTATTTTATCAAAATGATTCTGTATTTTTTCTTTATCTATAGGAAGTTTTTTGATTTTATCTCCATTTTGCACATAAGCTTTTATGGTATCTATGGGTGCAGTATTTATAGTGTTGTAAGCTAGTAGTTTTTCTATATAGTAGTGCGGTGGGTAGCTATCCCCTTTTACTCCCGTGCTTGCAAAAAGTGTTTTGTTATTTGTAACATTTAACTCCTCTATAGCTTCATATAAAATAGAAGAGTTGTATATGCCGGTAAGCCCTGCAGGGATGTTGTGTTTTTTTAGCTCATCATCCAAGGCTCTATCTATACGGCTTACAAACACACTTATAACTGTTGCTGCTTTTTTGTCTGCTTTTTCTTTTCCTCTTGCAAATGCTTTTGCACATTCAACTGCCTGCTCTTTTTTAAAGACAAGTGTCGCATTTACAGGTATCTCTTTGGCTGTCAGCTCTTCCATGGCTTCATATCCGGCAGGAGTTGCCGGAACTTTTATCATAACATTTTCACACCCTATCTCTTCAAAAAGCCTTTTACCTTCCTCTATAGTTGCTGTTGCATCATCACACAAAAACGGATCAACCTCAATACTAACAAACCCGTCATCACCTCTGTCATATAACGGTTTTAGTTTTTTTGCCGCTTTTTGTATATCGTATATGGCTATTTGTTCATATATCTCTTTTGCATCACCGTTTAAGCTTTTTATCTGCTCTTTGTATGCAGGTGAAGTAAGGATAGCATTTTTAAATATAGCCGGATTACTTGTAGCTCCGTTTATAATCCCGTCTTCTATAAGTTTGACAAACTCGTTGTCTATAAAGTCTCTTTCTATAAAATCTGCCCATAGAGAAAATCTCAAATCATCTATATACATTTTAAAGTCCTTTTTATTGAAATTTTAGCATAAATAATATCACGGTATATAAACTTTGTCTATCATCTCCTTATACTCTTTTTTTGCATCACTGTCTATAGTTATACCGCCACCGCTTTTGTAAACCAAACCGTTTTTTGTTTTTTCTATATATCTTATCAAAACACAGCTGTCAAAACTGTGTCCGTCAAAGTATCCAAACACACCGCTGAAAAAACCTCTGTTATACCCTTCCGTGTTTTGTATAATCTCAACCGTTTTTCGCTTAGGTGTGCCGCTTATACTACCTGCCGGTAAAAGTTTTTTAAAACTCTCTCCAAAATCGAAATCTTTTGGCAAATCTCCACTTATTTTAGAGCTAACCTGAAGAAGTGTTTTATTTTTTAGCTTTATCTTTGTTATATATCTAAACTCTTCAACCTTTATGTTTGTAGCGATTATCCCTAGATCGTTTCTAAGCAGATCAACTATCATGATATGTTCTGCTAACTCTTTTTTATCTTCTAAGATTTTATTTTTTGCATCAGGTATAGATGCATCTATAGTTCCTTTCATAGGGTATGTGTATATTTTGTTGTTTTTTATCTGTATAAAGCTTTCAGGTGAAAAACATACAAAGTTGTCTTTGTATTTTATTTTGTAGGCGGCATTTGAACTTTTGTAAATCTCATCTAAAGTTGCGGTTGCTTTTATAGAGGTTGGTTGTGTTAGATTTAAAAGGTATGTATTTCCTTTTTTAATCTCCTCTATAACTCTGTTAAATTTTTTTTTATAACTTTCAAAACTAACAGGCTTTTTTGTTAGTGTTATGTTGTGATGTTTGTATGGTGATTCAAATTCAAAATCTATACCCGCTTTTTTTGCCTCATACAGAGTATATACTTCAATCTTTTTGCCCAAAAAATCGCTGATAATTACAAAAGGAGTTTTTGATTTATAAAGTTTTGAAGCTTTATCAATCAATATTTTAGACCCACTTTTTTAAGAGCTTTGTTTATGTTTCTAATCTGCTCGTTTTTATCTCTACACCAAGACGGAGCTAAGAGCGTATCGTTATCTATACCGGCAGTAACTCTTTGAACACTTACGT
>WFOM01000033.1 GCA_015488075.1 Helicobacteraceae bacterium
ATGTGTATAAGAGACAGACTTATCCCTTCATAATCATGTGCTATATAATTTCTTGTCAAATAGCTTTCTTTATAAGGCAAATCATTATTTTCATTTTTAAAATCATCACTTAGTTTATTTAAAGTCTCTCCTATTTGCATTATATACATACAAACTCATATCCGAGTTTGGAATTTAAAAGATCCTCAATGGTTTTAAACTCTTTTTTGTAAGAATTTATATCATCTATCTTTTCTATTATAAAGTCTATTTTGGACTTATCACTTTTTTTAGACATATACCAGTTCTTGTTGTATAACTTTTTTTATAGTATCGTTGTTAGTATCACTTGGAATAAAATCTATATTTGAAATACCAAGCATCTCTTTTATATCATCTTTTACTTTTTCCAAAAAAACAGCACCGTTAAATCCACTGTATTTTTTTACAAACTCTTTATCAACACTGTATAATATATCTATATCACTGTTTTGATTTTGTTCATCTCTCGCATAAGAGCCTAAAACTCCGACTATTACAAAGCCGTCTTTTATATACTTTTGTTTTATTTGATTTAGTTTATTTTTTATTATAGCTTTCATAATCAAAATTATACACTATTTTTGAGTAGTCATCTTCGCTCGGGTCTTTGTAAAAGTAGTTTACCTTGTAGTTTTTGTCATCAATCTCAAGCATTACACACTCACTTTTTGGCTTTTCTCTTGCACAAATCTCACCCGGATTTAAAAAAAGAGTATCTTTTAGTTTTTTTGCTTCAAACATATGCGTATGCCCAAAAATTACTACATCTGTATCCGGAGTCATATAAAAAGGAAGATGCATAAGTTTAAAAGTTATATCTTTGATTTTAAAATAATATGGCTCTTTATTTAAATTAAACTCATTTGCATACTGAATCATATGTGCATCATTGTTTCCATAAACAGCTATATAAGGAAGGTTTGTGTTTTTAATGTATTCTATTGTATCATATAAAACAATATCACCGGCATGAATTATATACTCTGCACCACTTTCAACCAAAAAATCTATCGCACTTTTAGCTAAATCAAATCTTCTGTGTGAATCTGAGATAACTGCTATATTCAAAACTTTAATCCTCTATAGGAGTTCTTTTTTTACATTCCACACACTCATAAACCTCTTTGCCTCTGTATGTTCTTTTTGCTAAAACTCCATCACATCCATCTTCAGTGCATTTTAGAGTTGTAGGTTCAAACTTTGAGATAAAATCACATTTTGGATAATTTTCACACCCCCAAAAGCTTCCTCTTCTTGAGTTTCTAAGGATTAGTTTTCCACCACATTTAGGGCAAGGGGTAGAGCTTGTTTTAGTTTCTTGTTTTAGGCTTTTTGTATTTTTACATTCAGGATATCCACTACAAGCTAAAAACTTACCGTTTCTTCCCTGTTTTACAACCATAGGTTTGCCACATTTTTCACAAACCTCATCGCTTATCTCTTCCTCTTTTTTTTCATCTTTATCTTCACCGATTTGTTCTGTATATCTACATTTAGGATAAGCACTACAAGCTATAAACTCACCATACCTTCCACTTCTAAGAAGCAATTCACTTCCACATTTAGGGCAAGCTCTTCCGATTGGTTTTGCTGTTTTTTGAGATTTGATTTTCTTTTTACCATCTTCAATTTGTTTCATAAAATCTTTATAAAAATCTAAAAGAGGTTTTTTCCAATCAACCTTACCTTCTGCTATCTCATCTAAAAGCTCTTCCATTTTGGCAGTAAATTTGCTATCTACTATCTCACTAAAATTTTTCTCTAAAATATCTATAACAGTAAAAGCAATCTCAGTTGGAATGATTTGTCTTTTTTCTATCGTTACATAATCTCTATTTGTAAGTGTTGCTATGGTCGGAGCATAAGTTGATGGTCTTCCAATCCCCTCAGCTTCAAGTTTTTTAATCAAACTTGCTTCGGTGTATCTTGATGGTGGTTCGGTAAAATGTTGTGTCGGTTTAATTGAAGCTATTTTAGCTTCATCGCCTTCATTAAGTTTTGGAAGAAGTTTATCTTTATCTTCATTCCCTAAAATTTTATAAAATCCATCAAAAACAAGTTTTCTTCCTGTTGCTCTGTATTCTGCCACATCACTTTTAAAAGTTATGCTTTGTTGCTCAAAAACTGCATCTTCCATCTGGGTTGCTAAAAATCTTTCATATATTAGTTTATATAGTTTTAACTCATCCGGTTTTAGATAGTCTTTTGCAACTTCCGGAGTAAACTCTAGCATAGTAGGGCGGATAGCTTCATGGGCTTCCTGAGCATTTTTAGCTTTTTTAGTATATATTTTAGGTTTTTTTGGAAGATATTTCTCGCCAAATTTATCTTTTATAAGCCCTCTTACCGCATCAACAGCTTCTTTTGCAAGATTAAGTGAGTCTGTTCTCATATATGTTATAACCCCACTTACTCCATTTGGAGTAGATACACCCTCATAAAGGGTTTGAGCTATCATCATAGTTTTTTTTGGACTAAATCCAAGCTTGCTTGAAGCTGTTTGCTGAAGAGTTGAAGTCATAAAAGGTGGCGGAGTTGAGGTTTTTCTTTGTTTTGTTTCAATCTTTTCTATAATGAAATTTGATTTTTTTATATCCTCTGCTATATTTTTAGCTTCTGTTTCATTTTTTATGGAAAGCTTTTCTATCTTTTTATTTTTATACTTTGTTAGATTTGCTTCTATTTCAGGTTCAAAAACAGTATCTATACTCCAATACTCCTCAGGCTTAAAGTTTTTTATCTCCCTTTCTCTGTCTACTACAATTTTAAGTGCCGCACTTTGAACTCTGCCGCCGCTTAAGCCTTTTTGTATCTTTGATGAAAGTAAAGGTGAGAGTTTATAACCGACAATCCTATCAAGCAGTCTTCTTGCTTGTTGGGCATTTACCATATTTATATCTATATCTCTTGCTGATTCTATCGCATTTTTTATAGCAGATTTTGTAATTTCATGAAATACAATTCTAGGTAAGCTTTTTGGATCTTTATCAATAGCATAAGATATATGCCAACCTATTGCTTCACCCTCTCTATCTTCATCGGTTGCTATATATATAGTAGAAGCTTTTTTTGCTTTCTCTTTTATCTCTTTTACCGTTTTTTGATGATCTTTTGAGATTACATAAGTTGGGATTATCTCTTGTTTCTCTTCATCTATAGTTATACCGAATCTATGTGATGGCAAATCTCTTATATGCCCTTTTGATGCTATAACATCATAACCTTTGCCCAAAAAATTTTTTATAGTTCTTGCTTTTGCGGGAGACTCTACTATGATTAGTTTCACTTATATATCCTGAAAATGCTTTTTTTGACAAACCGAATTTTATCTAAAAAAAAATAAATAACACTAAAGTAAACAAAATAACAGTCGATTTAGTATTAGAGGTCGGCATGGAAGTCGATCAAATTTCAGATAAAAGGATTTATCATGAGTTTCAGAATTAACACAAACATAAGTGCGCTCAATGCACAAACAAACTTGAACATGACAAACAGAAGTCTGTCAAGTTCTTTGGAAAGATTGTCATCAGGCCTTAGAATCAACAAAGCCGCAGATGATTCTTCAGGTATGGCTATAGCTGACAGTCTAAGAAGTCAGGCAAACTCTCTTGCTCAGGCGATAGCAAATGCAAACGACGGTATAGGAGTTATCCAAATAGCCGACAAAGCTATGGATGAACAGCTAAAAATCCTTGATACCATCAAAACCAAAGCTATCCAAGCAGCTTCAGATACACAAAGTGCATCATCAAGAGAAGCTATCCAAAAAGATGTCAACAGACTCTTAGAACAACTTGACAACATAGCTAAAACAACTGCTTACAACGGTCAAGCACTTCTTTCTGGAACATTTACAAACAAAGAGTTCCAAGTAGGAGCCTACTCTAATCAAACTGTTAAAGCTTCTATAGCAAACACTCAGTCTTTGGCGGTCGGTAACATTACTTCAAAAGCTGATATCGCTGCAGTCGGTAATACTGCTTCAAAAGCTTTGGCAGCAGAAATAACAAAAGGTTCAAAAACTATTTATATGAGCACAGCTATCGGTGCGGGACTTGATCCTACCGGACTTGCACAGGGTGATACTATCAGAATAGACGGTGTAGGTGACTATACTATCACAAATATTCAAGGTAATATGTCAACAGGAAGCATCTCAAGTGCAATTATAACTCTTGATAGGGCTATAGAAAAAACACTATCAGCCGGTTCTACATTTAAAGTATCTTTAGTTAAAACCGTTGCAGAAAATTTAAGTGCCATATCAACAGGTGGAGCTACTTTTTCTGCGACAGGTGTTGTAGGCGTAAGCGATATAACAGGTTTTGCCGTCGGCGATAAAATATCTTTTACAAACAGTGCAGGTTCAACTTCGGTGCTAACAATTACAAAAATAACAGGAAGTTCTACAGGTGCTACATCAGGAACTATTACATTTAGTGCTGCCGGAAACGGTGCATTGGCAAACAGCACTTTTACTATCAATCACAGAGCAAGTCTTGGAACAGACTACACCGGTAACGATTATATCCAATACACTGCAAACGGTGTTCAGCTTGAAGGTGTTCAGCTAACAAAACAAACAACCGTTACAAAATCTGACGGAACAACCACAACACTTGCTGCAGGCGTGGCTCAAACAGGACTTGGAAGAGTTGCGGATCTTATAAATGCTTCAAGTGATAAAACAGGTATAAAAGCAAAAGCTGTAGTTGAAGAAAACTCTAACATAAGAGTTCAAGGCGGAGCATTAACAAGCGATATCTTTATAAACGGTGTCAGAATCCTTGACAAAGGAACAAATATAGTTAATGCAGACAGCGACAACACACTTGTAAATGCTATAAATGCAAAATCAAATGAAACAGGTGTAAAAGCTACACTTGAGGCTGATGGAACACTTACTTTAACAAGTGACGGAAGAGCTATGGTTACAAGCGGTCTTAGTGCAGTTGCAGGTATAAATGACGGTGTTCATGCAGGTAGATTAGAATTTACAAGTTTAAACGGCGGTAATATAAATGTTTCAAGTAAACATTATACCGATTCGGGACTTGTTACTGCAAATACTGCAGCTTCAACACTTAATGAAGTAGAAAAAAGTAGTGTTCTTAGCGACTTGATTCATGGTAGAGTCGATAATAACAATGACGGTGTTGTAAACAATAAAGATATAAAAGGGCTGCTATTAACAAGAAAAGGTGCTATGAAAGCTATGGATATAGTTGAAGCAGCTATAAAACAGCTTGATGCAATAAGAGCAGATCTTGGTTCAGTTCAAAATCAGTTAACTGTTACGGTAAACAACATATCTGTAACACAGGTTAACGTAAAAGCGGCAGAATCTCAAATAAGAAATGTTGACTTTGCGGCTGAAAGTGCTAACTTTAACAAACTGAACATCCTATCACAATCTGGTTCTTATGCTCTAAGTCAAGCCAATGCTGTTCAAAGAAATGTATTAAGATTACTCCAATAGTAGTAGTCACTATTTCGCAGCATTTGCTGCGAAATATCATTATTTAATTTATAACCGATAATTTTTATGGAATCAAATTTGCTTATACCTCTGCAAACAAAGCTTCACAAGGTATAAAATGCAGACCTATCAAAAAAACTTACAAACTATAAAAACCAATAGAACTTTTTTATATCAAGAATTAAAAAAAATAAAAACAAACGAAAACTTTGAAGTTTTTTTACCGCCAAATCAAACCTATGCAAATATACTTGATAAAAAAAACAATATACTCTTTTAC
>WFOM01000034.1 GCA_015488075.1 Helicobacteraceae bacterium
GTTGTAAGTGATGCAAAAGATGATGCGATAAAAGAGAGACAAACCTATATAAACAACTTTTTGTCCAAACTGAATCAAAACCATAAATATCTAAAAAAGTCTGAAATAACAAACATACTAAAAACTATGCCATCAGGCACATATCCTCTTATAGATGCTGAAGTATTAAAAAAGATTTTCTCAAACATATTTGATATAAACGAACTTACCGTAAAAAACGATGAGATTTTTTTCAGTATAAAAAGAAGCATAACACTGCCTATAACAAATAACAAACAGTTTTACACTCTGGAGTTTTTTTATGACATCAATGCTATATTAAAAGCCATTTGGGATGAAGATAGTTTGGATTTTTTAAAAAACTATGCAGATACACTCGATACAAAGGTAAAAAATCTTTTCTTTGCCGAGCTTGAAGAGATTATAGAAGAAGCAACCTCATTTGCAAAACCTTTGGGACTTCACACAGAAGAGATATACAAAAAAGTTTATGATGTTTTACTGCCACATTTCCCAAAAGATCTGTATATATCTTCAAAACTGAAAAACAAAACCATAAAAAGATTTATATACTCTATACAAGATATAGTTGCAAAAAAACAAAAAGAACAGCTTTTGGCAAGAACCATAAGGGATTTTAAGTCTCTTTTTCCTTTGGCAAGAAGTCTGAACAGAAAACTAAAACTCTTTATAGGTCCTACAAACAGCGGTAAAACACATCAGGCTTTTGAGAAACTTAAAAATACAGATACAGGGTATTATCTTGCACCTCTTAGACTCCTGGCACTTGAAGGATACGAAAGATTAAAAGAAGAGGGAATAAGTGCATCGCTTATAACAGGGGAAGAACAGCTTTTGGATGAGGAGGCAACCCATATAAGTTCTACCATAGAGATGCTGAACTTTGATGTGGATGTGGATGTTTGTGTTATAGATGAAGCCCAACTTATAGATGATAGAGACAGAGGATGGGCATGGGCAAATGCCATCATAGGAGCACCGGCTAAAGAAGTTATACTAACAGGGAGCCCCTCTTGCAAAAAAGCCATCATCGAACTGGCAAAATATCTCGGTGAAGAGCTTGAGATAAAAGAGTTTAAAAGAAAAAACGATCTTTTGGTTTTGGACAAACCCACACCTGTAGAGAAGATAGAAAACCAAACAGCTGTCATAGCTTTTAGCAGAAAAGATGTGCTAAGGCTCAAACAAAGATTTTCAAAAGATTTCAGTGTAAGTGTGGTTTACGGCAACCTCTCACCTGAAGTCAGAAGAGAAGAAGCCAAAAAATTCAGGGAAGGAAAAACCAACCTTCTAATAGCAACCGATGCCATAAGTATGGGACTAAATCTCCCTATAAAAACTATCCTTTTTTCAAAAGCTATAAAGTTTGACGGGATAATAGACAGAGAACTGACACCAAACGAGATAAAACAGATATCCGGTAGAGCCGGCAGATACGGCTTTGAAGAGGTTGGGTATGTCGGAGCATTGGATACTCACACACTAAATATCATCAAAAAAAATTTTAACAAAGATGATATAGAAGTAGAGCTTCCTTTTAAAGTTATGGCAAATATAGAGCATATAAAGCTGGTATCATCCATACTTGAAGAGAACTCACTTTTTGAAGTTTTAAAGTTTTTTGTTAAAAATATGAAATTCAGCGGTCCGTTTGTAGCCACAAATCTTGATGATGTTTTGGATATTGCAAGGATTGTTGATGAGTATGATCTGGATATAACAACCAAATTTTATGTTTCACTAGCCCCGCTTACTATAAAATCACCTTACCTTTTGAGTGTTTTTGAGAGTTATTTAGAGAGGATGGAGCTAAAAAAAACTATAAGATACAACACACAAAAACCAAACGGAAAATATGCACTCACAAATGAAGAACTGTTACTTGCCGAAGATATGGTAAAAGAGATAAGTCTGTATCTTTGGCTAAGCTACAAGTTTCCCGAAACATTTATAGAGCCCGACAAAGCAAGAGAAGCAAGAGTTATGCTAAATCGTTATATAGAAAAATCTTTAATGCAGACATCATTTAGAAGCAGGTGCAGACTTTGCAATGCCATACTGCCGCCAAATCCAAAACACAAGATTTGTGATAGATGTTTTAGAAGATACTATCAAAGAGGATACAGAAGATAGCGGCAGCAGACTATTTGTCCGCTACAAATACCGCCATATCCACAAGTCGCTCAGTATAACCCCACTCATTGTCATACCATGCGACAACTTTTGCGGTTTTGCCCTCAACTACATTTGTAAGATCAGGCACAAATGTGCAACTGTATTTTGAACCTACAAAATCGCTTGATACTCTTTTGTCGTTGTCTATCTCTATGAGGTCTTTGAAGTTTGTTGTGCCGGCTTTTTCAAATGCTTTGTTGATATCCTCTTTTGTAACCTCTTTTTTAAGATTTACAGTCAAATCAACCACACTTACATCAGGAGTAGGCACTCTCATGGCATAACCGTTTAGTTTTCCCTGAAGATGAGGCATAACCTTGCCTATGGCTTTTGCGGCACCTGTAGTTGTAGGTATAATGTTAACCGCTGCGGCTCTAGCTCTTCTAAAATCTTTTTTGTGTTTTACATCAAGTATATTTTGGTCGTTTGTGTATGAGTGTATAGTTGTCATAAGACCGTTTTCTATGCCAAAAGCATCATCAAGCACTTTTACAAGAGGTGCTAAGCCGTTTGTTGTGCATGAAGCATTTGAGATTATAGCTTCACCTTTGTAATCATCTGTGTTTATATTTATAACATAAGTCGGTGTATCATCTTTTGCCGGAGCACTCATGATAACTTTTTTAACTCCGTTTTTAAGATACCCTTTTGCTTTTTCGGTTGTCAAAAATACACCAGTGCACTCAAGAACAACCTCAGCTCCCGCACTTCCAAAGTCAAGCTCATCAAGTTCTCTGGTTGAGAACATTTTGACTTTTTTGCCTGCTATTTCTATATGGTTTTCATCTATAACTTTGGCATCTATACCCTGATGAACAGTGTCGTATTTTAAAAGATACTCAAGCATCTCAGGTTTTGCAGTGGTATTTAGTGCTACCAGTTCAACATCATCTCTTTGCATACAAATTTTTGCAGCAATTATACCTATCCTTCCCGTTCCGTTTACAGCAACTTTTACAGCCATATAAAAACCTTTAAAAATTTTTTTGAAATTATACCAAATTAATTATCTCTTTATAAGCGAGTTTATTATACAATAATAAAACTTTTTTTGTGGAGTAGTTGATGACGAAGTATATATTTGTTACCGGCGGAGTTCTAAGCTCACTTGGAAAAGGTATAACTGCCGCAAGCATAGGAACACTTTTAAAACATTCCGGACTAAATGTAGGGATGCTTAAAATAGATCCGTATATAAATGTTGATCCCGGAACCATGTCTCCGCTTGAACACGGAGAGGTGTTTGTAACAAAAGACGGAGCTGAGACAGACCTGGACATAGGTAACTATGAGAGATTTTTGGATACATCGTTTCTAAAAACATCAAACTTCACAACAGGACAGATATATCAGGCGGTTATAGAAAAAGAGAGAGCCGGAGGTTATCTGGGACAGACAATCCAGGTTATCCCCCATATAGTGGGTGAGATAGTAAACAGGATAAAAGAAGCAGGTGAGGGCAAAGATATACTTATAGTAGAACTTGGCGGAACTGTCGGTGATATAGAGGGGCTTCCTTTTATGGAAGCTATAAGGCAGATGAAGCATGATGAAGAGGTAAGCGGAACATTTTTTGTTCATGTAACACTTGTTCCTTATATAAAAGCAGCCGGTGAACTGAAGTCAAAACCGACACAACATTCTGTTCAGGAACTAAGAAGAATCGGTATAACTCCACAGATGATCATAGCAAGAAGCGAGATGTCGCTTCCAAAAACATTCAAAAAAAAGCTTGCTATGAGCTGTGATGTGGCCCAGGACAGTGTTATAGAAGCACTTGATGCACAAACCATATATGATGTTCCTATGAGTTTTCTAAGACAAAACATACTAAAGCCTATAGCAAAAGAGCTGGAACTTGGGGAACTAAATCCGGATATGAGCAAATGGGACAGCCTTGTTAAAAAGATCGTTCAGCCAAAGGAAAAAGTGGTTATAGGTTTTGTCGGAAAATATCTGGCACTAAAAGAGTCCTACAAATCGCTTATAGAAGCACTTATACACTCAGGAGCACATCTTGATACAAGAGTGGAGATATGCTGGGTGGATTCTGAAGAGATAGAAGAAAGAGGAGCAAAAGCACTTCTTGGTGACTGTGACGGTGTTTTGGTTGCGGGAGGATTTGGAAGCCGTGGTATAGAAGGAAAGATAAAAGCTATAGAATATGCAAGAGTGAACAAAGTTCCTTACCTTGGTATATGCCTTGGTATGCAACTTACACTTGTAGAATATGCACGAAATGTGCTTGGTCTTGAAGGTGCAAACTCTATAGAGTTTGATGAAAACACACCTCATCCTATGATATATCTTATAGAAAACTTTATAGACAACAGCGGTCAAAAACAGATAAGAACACACACAAGCCCTATGGGCGGAACACTGAGACTTGGCGAGTATCCTTGCGAAACAAAAGACGGCTCACTACTGCAAAAAGCCTACGGCGGTGCAAAAGTGATATATGAAAGACACAGACACAGATATGAAGCAAATCCTGCTTACAGAAAACAGCTTGAAGATGCCGGCATGATAGTAACAGGTGAGAGCAACGGTCTTATAGAAGCTGTAGAAGTAAAAGATCATCCGTGGTTTTTGGGAGTGCAGTTTCACCCTGAATTTACATCAAGACTGACAACTCCAAACCCGTCAATACTTGCTTTTGTAAAAGCATCACTAAAAGAGTCAAATGAGTAAACTTGAAGACTGCCTAAAAGTTTTGGACAAAGAAAGTGTTTACAATATACTTCATGCTAGATTAAAAGGCAGTGAAAAAAAACTCTCAGAGATACCTCCTCCAAGTATGCTTAAAAATGCAAAAAAAGCTGCCAAAAGAGTAGCAGATGCCATAAACAACGGTGAAAAGATAACCGTTGTAGGAGACTACGATGTTGACGGTATATGCTCAACTGCCATAATGGTTCTCTTTTTTAACAAAATCAACTACAAAATAGATGCCGTAATCCCTAGCAGATTCAAAGACGGATACGGCATAAACAAAAACATACTAAAAAGAGTCGATGCAGATGTGGTTATAACCGTAGACAACGGTATAACGGCTGTTGAGGCGGCTGATATATGCAACGAAAGAGGTATAGATTTAATCATAACAGACCACCATACACCGCCAAAAGAGCTTCCAAAAGCATACACTATAGTAAACCCGAAGCTTGATGAGTGCATATACCCTTTTAAAGATATATGCGGAGCAGAAGTGGCATGGCTGCTTTTGGCTCAGATAAAAAAAGAGTTGGGGCTTCATATAAATCTAAGAGAGTTTGTGGACATACTCTCCATAGCCATAGTAGCAGACATTATGCCGCTTACCGATATAAACAGAGCTTTGGTAAAAGACGGTTTAAGAGCTCTTTCATCCCCAAAAAGAGCATCATCTATAATCATCAAAGATTTTTTAAACAAACCGCAGATAACATCTGAAGACATAGCTTTTCAGATAGCACCGAGGATAAATTCTGCAGGTAGGCTTGCAGAGGGTGAACTTGCACTCAGATTTTTAACTGCCGAGTCAACATATGAAGCATACGAACTGTTTGAAAAGCTAAACCGGTTAAACGAAACAAGAAAATACGAAGAACAAAAAGCTACAAAAGAAGCCATAGAACTTGTTGATGAAAAAGATTCTATAATTATAGTGGCAAAAGAGGGATGGCATGAGGGTGTTGTGGGTATTGTGGCATCAAGACTTGTTGACAGATTTGAAAAGCCTGCCATAGTTTTAACCGTAAACGGAGAAGATGCAAAAGGAAGTGCCAGGAGTCTGGCAGAAGTAAACATATATGAACTTTTGTCAAAGCACAAAGAACTTCTTGAAAAGTTTGGCGGTCACAAACTGGCAGCCGGACTTACCATAAAAACAAAAAATATACAAAAACTAAAAACCGAACTTAACAAAACGGCTTTAAACCTTCCAAAGAGCGATTTTATACCAAAAAACGATGTTTTGGGCATACTAAGAGGTGATGATATAGATTTTGAACTGCTTGATATTTTAGACAGATTTGAACCTTACGGAGAAGCAAACAGCAGACCTAAATTTTTGGCAAAAGATGCAAAAGTTTTGGGTGTAAAAAAATTCGGACATGAAAATTCACATTCCAAACTGCTTGTCAGACTCTCAAAATACGACAAAGTTACACATGAATTTATAGTATTTAGAAAAACATTTGAGAACCTGAACAACAAACACATTACATTCAGCTATACCATAAACAAAAACATTTACAACAACAAAACATATATACAACTTACCGTAAGCAACATATATGATAAAGTTTAACCACAAGATAGAATACACAAAACCGATTGAAAAAAAACTTTTTCTAAAAGCTTCAGACTTTCTTGTGTCGCTTGATACAGAAACTTTTGAGCAAACCCTCGTTTATAAAAACGAAAATCTTAAAAAAACAGATATAGTGGCTCTTGACAACAGTGGAAAAACATTTGCTTTTTGCTATAACAAAAACATAACTGTTATAGATACAGTCTCCGGTATGGTTGTAAACAGTATAACACTTAAAGAAGACATACGACAAATACTCTTTGACAAGTATACACTTTACCTGTTTGTGGTTACAAAAAACAGCAGAGTATATCAGTTCAGATACAATTCACCAGAAACCATAGCAAGATTTTCATCTTTTAAATATGATACCATCAAAGATATAGCGGTTTTTGAAAACACACTGTTTATAGCAACTTTTGAAGGTGTTGTAAAAGTTATAGATTTCAGCAAAAGAAAAATCATATATGAAACCAAAAGCAAATACTCTGCAAACAGGATTTTTGTCGTTGACAAAGAAAAAGCCGTTATAGGTCTGGTTGGCGGTATAGTTTTGGTTTTGGATATCAAAAACAAACAACTAAACTATATAAACACTCCGTTTAAAACACAAATAACAAACATTGTTCCAACCGATATAAAAAATCTTTTTTTAATCGGAAGCAAAGATGATTTTATCACTCTTGTAGATATAAAAGGGTTTGAAGTTGTAAAAACCAAACTTTTTGAGTTTAAACATGATATAAAACTTGTAACATCAAACAAAAACAATCTGTTCTTTGTTCTAAACGATGATACCATAGAGATAAAACACAACCCCTCTTGCACAAACAACAAAGAACAACTACTGAAAAGTTACTATATTTACAAAAAATGTCCGTCATTTTCAGACATAAAACAAGAGTTTTTGAAACTTTTTTTAAAAGTATCAAAACAGTTTTTTGACAATACAGATACAAACCTGAATGAAGTGTTTAAAGATTTTTTATCTGTGCCGGAATTTAAAAAAGAGATTGAGAGTCTGTATCTAGCATCAAAAAAATATGAAAGCTTTACGGCACTTGTCAGAGAACAAAAATATCCTCAGGCATACAAAATCATTGAAAAGTATCCAAAACTTGCCTACTGTGAAAGTTATAAAATACTTGAAGAAAAATTTGGTGAACTTTTTGCAAAAGCTTTAAAACTTATACAAAAACAACAAATAGACAAAGCAAAAGAGCTTATAGGTGCTTTTGTTATGGTTGACAGTAAAAAAGATACGGTTAAACTTCTTCTGGAAAAACGAGAAGAGTTTTTGTATTTTTTAAAAGCCTGTGAAAACAAAGACTACAAAACTATGTATATAATCTCAAAAAACGATCCAAGATACAAAAAAATATCATGCTACAAAGCTGCAACGGAAGAATTAAATGAAAACCTAAGAGAAATCAAAAAAGCCATAGACACTCTTGAACTTGAAAAAGCAAAAACAGAACTGATAAAGCTTGACAGATACAGCCA